>JBIKVL010000035.1:0-11581 GCA_044356875.1 Pirellulaceae bacterium
GGCGATTGCGGCGACCGGCTTTCTCGTCGGCGGCGCCTTCGATGGACTCGTGCCTGCCGGCGACGCGATGCGGCAGATCATGCGGCAAGATGAGCTTGAAGACTTGGTCGGCACGCTGACCCAGACGTTCCTCGGCCTAACCGTGAACTGCGGCCGCTGCCATGACCACAAGTTCGACCCGATCCCGCAAGCCGATTACTTTCGCGTGGCGGCGGCGCTCGCCGGTGTTCGCCGCGGCGAACGGCCGCTCCCCGCGGCCCAAGACAACAAACAGCTCGAACAACAGCTCGCGGAACGCATGCGGCAATTGAGCGAGCTGGAAGACACCGCCCGACGCGAAGTGCTGCGAAGGCGGGCCGCCGCCACGCCGTCGAGCGAGGCCCAAGCCAATGGTAAGGGCAACTCCCCAGCACCCCGCGAACCGCTGCCGCCAGCGCCGATCGTGGCGTGGGATTTCCAGCGGGGCCTCCGAGATCTTGTCGGGGCGGCTCATGTTCAACTGCAGGGCGGAGCCCGACAAGACGCCGCCGGGTTGGCGGTGGACGGGAAGCAAGCCTACGCCCTCTCCGCCCCGATCGACCGCCCCCTGAAAGCGAAGACGCTCGCCGCCGTCGTACGCCTCGACAGTCTCCAGCAACGCGGCGGAGGCGTCATCAGCCTGCAAACCCTCGACGGGAATCTGTTCGACGCGATCGTGTTCGGCGAACAAGACCCCGAACGTTGGATGGCCGGCAGCAATAACTTCGCCCGCACTCGTTCGTTCCAAGGTCCCGCCGAGTCGAAGGCGCGCGACGAAGCGGTACATGTTGCCTGGACCTACCGCGAAGATGGCGTCATTGCCGCTTACGTGGGTGGTCTGCCGTACGGAACACCGTACAAGACCAGCGTGCAGCCGTTCGAATCGCAAAAGGCGCAGCTGGCGTTCGGACTGCGGCATTCGCCCGTCGGCGGCAATCGCATGCTTGCCGGGACGATCCTCCGCGCCGCCGTTTACGACCGAGCGCTCGCGGCCGAGGAAGTGCTGGCGGCCGCCCGCGCGTCGGGCGCCCAAGTGGTCGGCGACACGGAGCTGGCCGAACAACTGGGACCGGCTGGCCGCGGCCGGCGCGAATGGCTCCGAGCTCAGATCGCCGCCGATCGCGACACGCTCGCCCGCAGCCAGTCCGGTCGAGTTTTCGCGATCACGCCGCAAACCGCGCCGGTCGTGCATCGCTTGGCCCGCGGCAACCCCGCGCAGCCGCTCGAACCGATCGCCGCCGCCGGCCTGCGTCACGTGGCCGGCCCCCAAGCGGACTTTGGTCTTTCCGCCGACGCCGCCGAGGCCGAACGACGCGCGAAGCTCGCCAGCTGGATCGCCTCCGCTGAGAACCCGCTGTTCGCGCGGGTCATCGCCAATCGTCTTTGGCACTATCATTTCGGGGCCGGTTTGGTCGCGACTCCCAACGATCTGGGGTTCAATGGCGGCCAGCCATCCCATCCCGAATTGCTCGAATGGCTCGCCTCCAGCCTTGTCGAACAGCGGTTTTCGCTCAAGCGGTTGCATCGCGAAATGGTGCTCGCGGACGCCTATCGCCAGTCCTCCCGTCCACGGCCGGAAGCGCTGCGAGTGGACGCGGACAATCGACTCCTGTGGCGCATGAATCTGCGTCGGTTGGAAGCCGAGGCGGTCCGTGACGCGATGCTGGCTGTCGCCGACCAACTCAATCGACAACAAGGCGGTCCCGGATACCACGACTTCCGTCCATTCCTCCGCGGCGGCACCCAGTTCTATGAACCACTCGATCCGGTCGGCCCGGCCTTCCAACGCCGCAGCGTCTACCGCACCTGGGCTCGTGGCGGCCACAACCGACTGCTCGACACCTTCGACTGTCCCGACCCGTCGACGCTCACGCCGCGCCGCAGCGTCACCACCACCCCGCTCCAAGCGCTCGCCCTGCTCAACAACTCGTTCGTGCTTCGGATGGCCGACGCGCTCGCCGATGCCGCGCTGCGGGATGTTGCCCCGACCGAGGCCAACCATGCGTCGGTCGTGCGGGCGATGTTTCGACGCGCGTACGGGCGGGATCCGGACGCGGCGGAAAGCGCCGTCAGCGAACCGTTCGTCGCCCGCCAAGGTCCCGCCGCGCTCGCTCGGCTGTTACTCAACGCCAACACGTTTGTTTACGTCGAGTGACCGCGGTGGACTCATTCCCGCCATCCGTGGACATCCGAGTCATCCGTGGTCCAATCGACTGATCCGTGGTTCCATTGACTGATCGGTGGTTCCATCCTCCTCAGCCGACGCGGAGCGGATCGAGCGGCAGGCCGAACGAGTCGGCGACGGCGGCGTTTGTGAGTCGTCCTTGGTGGATATTGATGGCGTCGGCGATCGGCCGTAGGTCGCGGGCGGCGGCGGCGATGCCGCGATTGGCGAGCTGCAAGACCCACGGCAAGGTCACGTTGCACAGGGCGAAGGTGCTGGTCCGGCCGACGGCGCCCGGCATGTTCGTCACGCAGTAGTGGACGACTTCGTCCTCCACGTAGGTCGGCTGGCTGTGCGAGGTCGGCCGGCTCGTTTCGCAGCAACCGCCCTGGTCGATCGCCACGTCGACGATCACGCTGCCGGGCTTCATCTGCTTGAGATCCTGCCGGGAAACCAATCGCGGCGCGCGGGCGCCCGGGATTAAAACCGACCCGATCACCAGGTCGGCGCGTTGCAGTTGTTCGCGAATCGTATGGCGGTCGCTGAACAGCACATTGACGTTGGCCGGCATGATGTCGTCCAGATAGCGAAGCCGTTCCATATTCACGTCGAGGATGGCGACGTCGGCCTTGAAACCGGCGGCCACTTTCGCCGCGTTGGCCCCGACCACTCCGCCGCCCAGGATCGTGATATGGGCGGGCGCGACGCCAGGGACGCCGGCGAGCAGAATGCCGCGTCCCATTTGCGGCTTTTCGAGGTACTTCGCCCCCTCTTGGATGCTCATCCGTCCCGCCACTTCGCTCATCGGCTTCAACAACGGCAAGGCCCCGCGTTCGTCCCGCAGGGTTTCGTAGGCGATGCAGGTGGCGCCGCTGGCGAGCAGCGCTTCGGTCAGGCCGCGATCGGCGGCGAGATGGAAATAGGTGAAAACAGCCTGTCCCGACCGCAATCGCGGCCATTCCGCCGGCAATGGCTCTTTCACTTTCACGATCAGCTCGGCCGCCGCGAACACCTCGTCCGCCGTGCGCACAATCGCGGCCCCCGCGTGTTCGTAGGCTTGATCGGTAAGCCCCGACCCTAAACCGGCGCCGCTTTCAACGAGAACGCGATGGCCGGCGCGGGTGAGCTCCTCGACGCCAACCGGCAACATCGCCACGCGATACTCGTCCCGCTTGATCTCCTTCGGCACGCCAATCAGCATCGTTCCGCCTCCTCTGCTGCTTCCCCACCGTTTGTCACTCGCGACGCCCAAGGTTGTCTATCGCATGGTCTCGCCGCTGGCAAGCCGCTGAAGGCTGTTCGTCGAGAAGAGGACGAGTGGCACCGGCGCGACGTTTCTGGAACAATCGCCCCCGCGCGGCGACGGCCGGGGTGGCGCGAAGGAACGCCGCCGGGCGTCATTCGCCGCCATGCGGTGCCCGTTTCGTCCCCGCTCATCTCGATTTCCCGGAGCCTTGAACGCCGATGATTCTCGATTCGTTCGCCCACGCCGTCCCATCCGCGACCACCCCGTCCGCAACCCGCGCCTGGGCCGTTTCGCTGCCACCGCGATTCCACCAAGCGCTCGCAATGCTGGCGACGACGGACCTCGAGCAGTTACCGCTCGGGCGCCATGACTTGGACGGCGACAAGCTGTTCGTCTTGGTGCAGGAATACACGACGAAAGCGGAGTCCGCGGGCCGCTGGGAAGCACATCGACGCTACGCCGATATTCAGTTGATCGTGCGGGGTCGCGAACGGATCGGGATCGCGGCGATCGAGCGGATGACGGTAGACGTTCCTTACGACGAAACGAAAGACGTGGCGTTGTTCACCGGCGCGGGCGACTGGCTGACCATGACGCCCGGGCGGTTCGCGATCTTCTTTCCCCAGGACGTCCATCTCCCCTGCATCGAACTCGGCGGCGGGGAGATGGTTCGGAAAGTCGTGGTCAAGGTGGCGCTCGAGTAGGGCACTCGATTAAGGCACCCGAGCAAGCCACTCGAGTAGGACGCTCGGCGAAGAGGCGTGCCTACTTCAGCGGGATCGCGAAGTCGCCGCGGCGGTCGCGCCAGGTGCAGTGGATATGGTTCGCCGGATTGCCGGCCGCGTCGGGCTGAGTGTTCACGAATTCGATGATGAACGCCTCGCCCTGTACACGGTAGTAGTGGCCAATCCCCGGTTTGTCAGCCCCGGCCCAGGCGAAGTACAGCTTTTCAAAGCCGCCGTCCTTGAGCGACGACAGGCGGTCGGCGGCGACTTCGTCCGGCATGTTTTCCGCGTAGGCTTCCACGAGCGACCGGAGCAGTTTCTTCTGCGGTTCGGACATGTTCGCGGCGGCGAGCCCCACCGGCGCGTCGGTCGGCGGCGTCGGCTGGCCGGCGGTTCGGACTTCGTCCAGCGCCTTTTCGGCGATAACCGCCGTCTTGCGTTGCGAGGCGTCGAGCGCGGCGAGCAGCTCGAAGGCGAGCTGTTCTTCTTTCGCCAACAGCCGTTCGCCGACTTTGAAGCCGGGGAGCGGCGACGCCTTAATAGTGGCCGGATTAGCCCCGAACATATTCGGCGACGACGACACGACGCGGCCTTTCTCGACCACGAAGTTCAGCGAATAGTGGTGGCCTTCGATGCTCAGCCCCCACTTGCTAGTGTCGCTCGGCTGGCCGAATACGGTGAAGTAGTAACGTTCCGTGTCCCGTAGCGGCGTGCCGGTCTTGGCTTTTTCGAGTTCCTTGAGCAGCGCCTCGAATTCCATGATGCGGTTGGCCTTGCCGTAGCCGATCTCGCTCAGCGAAGCGCGGAGCAGGCTGCGGGCGGCTTGCCGCTGTTCTTCGGTCATTTCGCGGATTTGCAACCCTTTTCGGGACGCCTTGGGGATGAAATGCCAATCGACCCGCTGCGGCGCGTCGTAGTCCATGACCGCCTTCGAGCGTTGTTCGCCCGAGAGCGACGCGAGCCACCGCTGGGCGGCGGCGGTCATCGCCGGCCCGGGTTTCACCGCCTGATATGCCGCCTGGCCCGCCGCGAACAGCGTCCCGGTCAAAATGAGTGCCGCCGCCAAGTAACGCGTCTTCATCCTCCGACTCTCCCCCGCGAATATGCCGCTTGTGGAACAAAAAATCGAACGTTTCCGGCCCGGAGTATATCCCAGACGCCGCAACGAACAAAGCGCGTCCACCGTTCGCTGAGCGGAGCGGCGTAAGCCGCCCGGTGTGTTTTCTAGCGGAGCGGCGTAAGCCGCCCGGCAGCGCTACGAACGCGTGTGGCCCCGTCGCCAAAAACGTTGGCGTCAAGACATCGGTTCGTCGTGAATCTCGATTTTGACTTTCTATTAATGGGCCGCACCAATGGCTTGCGCAACCAACCGCTGGTCCTGGACGTGGGCAATAACAATCAGGTCTTGATGAACACTCGGGACTTCGACATGGACGTAGCACCCGGCGTGCGACTGCTGACGGTACGCCGCAGCGACGTCGGCCCCGGTGGGAACTTGGATACACAGGCATCTTCAATGCCTTCGCCGACAAGAGTTTTTCGAACGGCGTCTTTTCCGCGCCGGGAGACTTGGCGCAGCAACTGGATGGTTGGACGACCGCCGAGAACATCCGGCCTACCTATCAATCACTGTGTTTGCTCGGACCTGATTGCCGGTTTCGTGTGGGCCGGACTGTACGAACAGGCGGATTCCAGCACGGCGGCGGTGGTCGACCCGATGCCAGGTAGCGGCCCCGCTTGCAGGCCGGCTGGCAGCATGATGCGCCGGATACCTCCGACCCGCATGGATACCAGTGCGTTACGGAGGCCGGACGGAGCATCGAAGGAGTCCAGCCGCAACGAGCTGGCTTGCGGCGCTGACAGGTTTTCCGCCAGAACGCCGCCCGTCATGCGGCTCGCCACAAACCGGACAACCACATTCCCGTTGGCGGCCGGAGTCGCTCCTGTGCCAACTTGCAGATCCTCGAACGACAGGCCACTCGCCGCGTAAGTTCGGTTAGGCGCCCTGCCGACTCGCGAAGCCGCGATCCGCTGGCTGTAGTTGAGCTGCGTGAGCGATTGGAGGATAGGGCCGCCGTTGGCGCCGGTGACACGGATGCCCGGAGTGGTCTGGGTTCCCTGTTCTCCTTGACTTCGCCGGTGAACGGGTCAATCACGTTGATCAGCGGAGCCGAGAGGCGGCCAGTTTCGGTCGCCGAGACAACGATCTGTGTGCGCGCGATTTCCTGGGCCGAGTTGTTGGACGGAACGGGATCGGTTAGCCCCGGTGGCGGGATCACTTGCGTCGTGTTGACCAATCGTCCAACCTAGTTCGTTCCGATGACGGTCCGCAAGGTGTGGATGGCCGACCCGCCGCCCGCGAGTTCGATCACCTCGTCAACGCCGCCCACACCTTCGGTGTTTCCCATGGGCAAGCCGCTGACGTTTTAGATGCCATTAGCGCCGGTAACCGCCGAGATAACGCTGTCGTCGCCATCGTTGAACACGCCGTTACGGCCCCATCGGCGCCGGTGCGTTTGCCTTTCGCGGCGCCCGAAGCGCCGGGCACTGTGGAACTGGCGGCAATGACGTCGGTCCAAGTCCCACGGGCGCCGGACGCTGGCCGTGACGCCAATCGCATTCGAAGCGGCGATCGTGTTCGGCGCGGTGGGGCGTAGTAGTCGGATACATTGGCAAGTGATCAACGCCAAATCCCGCGATAATGCGCCACCTTTTTCCGCACGACCTCCTTTTCACGCCGGCCGCGGGCCGGCGATGAGGACCCGGCCCGCAAATGTCCCTGCTGATGGCCGAAACTTGCCGCCACTTGCTCGATTCTCTCGAGGACGAAGAATTGCAGCAGGACTCGATTTGGAAGCTGCGAGGATTGACGGACGACGAAGTCGCCGCGAAAATCGGCTAAGTCTGTCGCCTCGTGCAACGAATGCTCCGCTGCATTCGAACCGTTTGGAGACCGCAGCGAATCGCGCCCGCCGAGTGACGCCTCAGGCCGAAGGAACGAGCGCCATGGCAACCGCTTCTCCCGCTGGCTCCGAGTCGAGCACCCGATTCCAATTAAAGTTGGATCGGCTCTGTAGAACATTCGAGCGGCGTTTTCGCGGCCCGTCCCCGCTCTCCATCGAGGACTGCCTCAGCCAAGTCGCGCCGTCGCGACGCGACAAACTACTGTTCGAACTGCTCGCCACGGAACTGGAAATCCGCATCGAGGCCGGCGAGTCGCCGTCGCCGGAAAACTACGTGCGCCGCTTTCCCCATGCGGTAGCGGCCATTGAGCAAGTCTTTTCCGAAGTGCGGCGGTTCGTCGCTCGCAATCCGCAGGTCGAGTCGGAAACGCCGGCCGATGTGCCCCGGCCAACGAGTGTCGGCAACGCCATCGGCCCGCTGGGCGGAAGACTCGGCGATTACCGCATCGTCCGCGAGCTCGGACGCGGCGGCATGGGGATTGTCTACGAGGCGATCCAAGAATCCCTGAACCGCCGCGTCGCCCTCAAGATCCTGCCGTTCGCCACTTCACTCCATCTGGCCGCTCAAAAACGCTTTCAACAAGAGGCGTTCACCGCCGCGAAACTCAAACATCCCCATATCGTCGCCGTTTACGACGCCGGCACGCACGACGCGATTCCCTTCATCGTGATGGAATTGATCGAAGGTTGCTCGCTGTCACACCTCCTTTCCCGCCCAGAGGCAGCCGCACCGATGGCGGCCGCACCATCTGTGCCGTCTCCGCCGCAGCCTCGACCGGAGGCTGGCCGAGCAGTGGAGGATGCCGCTGCGGGACGTCTTCCCAACTGCGACTGGGCGGATTGGAGGCCTATTGGCGAAGAGGGCGATCCGAGCCGTTTTGTGGCGAAGATCGGCCGCGATGTCGCGCGGGCCCTCGCTTTCGCGCACGCCGCGTCCGTCCTGCATCGAGACATCAAGCCATCCAATCTGCTGCTCGACCGCGATGGCGAGGTCCATCTGGCCGACTTCGGGTTGGCGCGAACACTGGACAACGACGGGTCGATGACCGTGACGGGCGAGTTCCTCGGGACGCTCCGATACGCGGCCCCGGAAACGCTCCACGGTTCCTACGACCACCGTTGCGATGTCTACAGCCTCGGGGTCACGCTGTTCGAACTGGCGATCCGCGGTCCCGCCTTTGTCGCGCCGACCCGCGAATCGCTGCTGGAAAAGATCCTCCATGGCACCGTCGGCCCCTGGCCGCGAACTAGCCCCATCAAACGCGACTTGCGAACGATCATCCAAAAAGCGATGGCCACGGACGCGAAAGCCCGCTATCAGAACGCGACGGCGATGGCGGAAGACCTCGAGCGATTCCTCGACGGCCGTCCCATCCTCGCCCGACCCGCCACGCCGCTCGACTATCTCGTTGGCTGGTGCCGCCGCCACCCGCTCCCCGTGAGCTTGGCAGGGATACTTGTTGTCACTCTGGCCGCTGGGCTCATCTCATCCCTGTGGCTGTGGCATGAAGTTGACGAAACGCAAAGGCGGATGGCGTTCGCACAACGGCGCGCGGATGTTTCGGAATCGCTCGTCAAATCGCAACAAGATGTCGCCGAACGGTCGGCCCGCGATGTGGCCTCGAAAGTGGCGCAACTCGAACATGTAAAAACCATCCGCTCGCTGCAAAGCCGCCAAGATGGCGAAGCCCAGTTGCGCGCCGTCCATGCGCTGCGTTTCGCCGAGCAACTCGGCCAGGAAAACACGCGGATAGCCGATTCGACCGCAGCCGCCACCCCAGCCGCCACCGCTGACTCGCCTGCCGCCGCGCTGTTCGCCATGCCCTTGACGGTTTCCAGTCGCCTGATCGCCTCGTCCTTGGCCTCGCAACTGCCCCGGCCGCTGAACCGTTACGACATGGCCGAACGCATCCGGGCGTGGCAGTTGCTCGAACTCGCGGCCGACGTGGGCCGGGCTTCGCCCTCGTTGCGCTTCTCCACCGCCGACGATACGCTCTTGGTCGGAACACGACAGGGAGGCGATTTCCACGCTTGGAATATCCGCCGCGAGACCTTTCAGCCGCTCCTCGACAAGCCGTCGTTGACCGGAATCCCCGTCTACTATTGCCATGAAACGGGTCAAGCCATGATCCAACGGCCGGATCGTCAATTGGAACTGTGGGATGTCGCCCTGGGCCGCCTCCTGCGGCCGCTCGAAGTGGACCAACGCTATCGCGACAGCCTCCGGTTGCACGCCGTCTGGATGAGTCCTAACGGGAAACGCCTTCTGCTGCACGTGTTCAACAGCCTCACGGGTCCCACCTGCTGGCTTTACGACCCGGCGAGCGGGCGACCGGTCAGCGAACAACGTCCGGCCACGCATTCCTCGTTCCAGGCCCAGTTCAGTCCCGACAGCCGGTTCGTTTACATCGACGGCGCTCGAGGCCAATTGTGGGACACCGACCTGTTCACGTTGATCGGCGACCACTTTCCCGCTCAGTCAAAACCCGTGTTTACGGCACAAGAGTTGGTTTTGGGCGGACCCGACGAGCTCCTGTGCGTGCCGCTCGCGAAGTCGGCGGGGCCAACGCAGTCCCGGCGAATCCGGCTGCCGCAGAATGCCCAGTTGAGCACCCTCCATGCGGACTCCGAGAAGGGACGTGTGATCGTCGGCACGCGCGATGGCGAAATCCTCGCCTACCGTCTTGCCGACGAGCAACTCGAGGAACGTGTGCGACATGGTGTCAGCCCCGTTTCCCATCTGATCCCGAGCCCCGATGGACGCCACGTGCTGGCCGCGGATCTGTCGGGACGCGTCGCCTTGTGGGATGCGAATCTTCGCGCCATGGAAGCCGCCGTGCTCGAACACCGCGATGAAGTGGCCGATTTAGCCTGGAGTCGCGATTCGAAAAGGTTCGCCACGGTGACCGCCTCCGGCCGACTCGCCGTGTGGCAGCGGGCTGAAGCTGCCCGCATCGTCGGGCAGGATGTCGCCTTCACGGAATTGGCGCCCGATGGGACTTCGTTGCTTCTGGTGTACCAAGACGGCCGCCTCGAGATCGCCAATCTCGCAAACGGCCAAGTCGTGAAGCGATCGACGGCGCCTACCGCCCGCGTCGCCAAGGCCGTTTGGGGACCACTGTCCGACCGCATCGCGCTTCTCGTCGGCGAGGATTCCACACGTGTGTTTCTCTGGAATCTGGCGGACGATCGCCAAGGCGCGTTCGAGGTGCAGCCGGCATTGCCGGTGCGGCCCAACGGTCAAGTTTTTTTCGCGAAAGGCGGAAGCCGACTCCTCGTGAATTCGTGGCCATCCCTGTTAGGCTACGAGTTCGAGGGATTGCTGCCCGGTTCGCCCGGTTACGGTCGTCGTGGCATGCCCTCCTTAATGCTGGATCTCATCCCAGGGCCGAACCGGCAGCAATTGCATCTGCTCGCCAGCGAAACATTGGTTTTCGGTTGTCTCTCGCCCGCCCTGGCACACCACGAAAAGAAACTCTACTGCTGGGACGCGACCAGCGGAAAAATCGTCTTTTCGGACGATCTACCGTTGGGGCTGTCGACCAACCAACTGGCGTTGGCCAGCGATCGGCGGACACTCTTGGCGGTCGGGGATTATGGCCTGCTGGCGTGGGACACCAAAGTCGGCGAGCGCCTACCGCTCGCAAGCGATTCCCACAACCTGGAACTGTTGCAGGTGGTGGTCCATCCGGCCCACACTTTCGCCGCAACCCTCGGCCGCGATCAAATCATTCGCTGTTTCGACTATCGCACCGGCACGCGCGTTGGCGAACCGATCCACTGCTCGGGCGGTATCCTCACGATCGCCTGGACGGCTGACGGGCGAGTCATCCAGTCCATGACGGCGGGCACCGGCTTGCAACTGTGGGATTGGTTCCGCGGCGAGCCGCTTTCCCAGCCTATTTCCGCCGGAAACACCGTCGCCTCGGCCCAGTACAGCCGGGTGGCCAACCGCTGGGTCGTACGCTCCGACGACGAATCGCATGCCGTCACGCTGCTCGCTCCGCCGATGCCTGAAGGCCGCTCCGTTTCCGAATGGACAGCACGAGCCCACTACCTCACCGGCTTGCAACTCGATGCGGCCGGCGACCGCATCCGCCCTCTGGACGTAGCCGCATGGCGAGCCCTCCGCGACCGCTTCCAGCCCGAGAAATCCGCAGCGCGATAACTAACCAACGCATCGTTCACGCCGCATTCGTTTACCGCCTTAATCGTTGGTCTGGCGGGGAGATCGATGGGGCGAAGGGCTAAATGTCCACTGCGCTAAGATATTCGAGCGAAACGGAGGCACATCAGGTTGCTCGAAAGGAGAGGCTTATGGCCCTGGGAATATCGCCGACGGTGGATTACGCATTCAAGCGGTTGCTCGGGGACCCGCATCACAAACGGGTGCTGATCCACCTGCTCAACGCGATTTTCGAGAAGCAGTTCGTCGTTGTTGACGTCGACATTCTGAATCCGTTCT
>JBIKVL010000745.1:0-3210 GCA_044356875.1 Pirellulaceae bacterium
TGGCGGGTTGATTGAGGTTCAGGCTGACGAGCAGTTGCTGGAACTTCTCGCGGTCCTCGGCCGCTTCGATGGTGTCGACGCTGGTGCCGATGATCGGCACGCCCGCCGTGTGCAGCGCGCGGGCCAAGTTGAGCGGCGTTTGGCCGCCAAACTGCACGATCACGCCTTCCGGCTGCACGCGGTCGAAGATGTTCAGCACGTCCTCGGCCGTCAGCGGCTCGAAGAATAGCAGATCGCTCGTGTCATAGTCGGTGCTGACGGTCTCCGGGTTCGAGTTGACCATGATCGACTCGATTCCCAGCTCACGCAACGCGAAGCTCGCATGGCAGCAGCAGTAATCGAATTCGATGCCTTGGCCGATGCGGTTCGGACCGCCGCCGAGAATCATCACGCGGCGCCCGCCCGGCTTCTTTGGCGGCGTCTCGTCCTCGTCCTCGTATGTCGAATAGTAGTACGGCGTGTACGCTTCGAACTCGGCCGCGCACGTATCGACCGACTTGAACGTGGCGATGACGCCCAGCGACTTGCGATATGCCCGTACTTCGGACTCGGTGGTGCTCCAGAGCGTCGCCAGTTGGCGATCGGAAAAGCCGAGCTGCTTCGCGCGACGCAGGAGCGCGCGGCTGGCTGCCGCGAGGCTGCCCACCCGTCGCAGCTCCTCTTCGAACTCGACAAGCTCATGCAGTTGATCGAGGAACCACGGGTCGATGTGCGAGAGGGCATGGATTTCAGCCAGCGACATCCCGGCCTTCATCGCGTACCGCAGATACCAGACCCGTTCATGGTTGGGCGTCGCCAGCTTCCCGCGAATTTCGGTGATTGAGGGCTGCTGGGCGGAACCCCACAGGTCCTTGCCGTCGCAGCCGAAACCGAACGAGCCGACTTCCAGGCCGCGGAGCGCCTTCTGGAACGATTCCTTGAACGTCCGGCCGATCGCCATCGTCTCGCCCACGCTCTTCATCTGCGTGGTGAGTGTCGCGTCGGCCTCGGGGAATTTCTCGAACGCGAACCGGGGAATCTTTGTGACAACGTAATCGATGGTCGGTTCGAAGCACGCCTTGGTGCGCTGCGTGATGTCGTTGGGCAGCTCGTGCAGACGGTAGCCGACCGCCAGTTTCGCGGCGATCTTGGCGATCGGAAAACCGGTGGCCTTGGACGCCAAGGCCGATGAACGGCTGACCCGCGGATTCATCTCGATGACGATCATCCGGCCGTTTTGCGGATGGATGGCGAACTGGATGTTCGAACCGCCCGTCTCGACGCCGATCTCGCGGATGACCGCCAGGCTGGCGTCGCGCATCCGCTGGTATTCCTTGTCGCTGAGCGTCTGGGCGGGGGCGACGGTGATCGAGTCGCCCGTGTGAACGCCCATCGGATCGAAGTTCTCGATCGAGCAGATGATCACGACATTGTCATCCATGTCGCGCATCACCTCCATCTCGTACTCTTTCCAGCCGATGATCGATTCTTCGATCAACACCTCGGTGACGGGCGACTGGTCGAGCCCGCGGCGGACGAGCGTATCGAATTCCTCGCGGTTGTAGGCGATGGCCGAACCGCTGCCGCCGAGCGTGAAACTGGGGCGAACGACGCACGGCAGGCCGACCATGGCGAGCACTTTGCGGGCGTCCTCGACGTTGCGGACCGTCGCGCCGCGGCAGACTTCCAGGCCGATCTTTTCCATCGCCTGTTTGAACTGCTCGCGTTCTTCCGCTTTCGCGATCACATCGGCGCGAGCGCCGATCATTTCGACGTTGTACTTCTTGAGCACGCCATGGCGCGCCAAGTCCATGGCGAGATTGAGCCCCGTTTGACCGCCCAGCGTTGGCAGCAGCGCGTCCGGCCGTTCCCTGTCAATGATCTTCTCGACGATTTCCCACGTCAGCGGCTCGATGTAGGTCCGGTCGGCGGTGTTCGGGTCGGTCATGATCGTCGCCGGGTTCGAATTGACCAGGACGACCTTGTAACCTTCCTCGCGCAGGGCTTTGCACGCCTGAGTGCCCGAATAGTCGAACTCGCAAGCCTGTCCGATGATGATAGGACCCGAGCCGATGAGCAGGATTTTTCGGATGTCGGTACGGCGGGGCACGCGTCGCGGTTCCTTCGTGAAGCCGGCGCGCAGCGGCGCCGTGAGCGGGTGGCGGTAAGACATCCGCCCAGTTGGGCGAACCGTCTAAAATTTCACGAAGTTAGCACGCGATCCCGACCGGAAAAAGGCGCCTCCCGGAAAATCAACCGGCGACTCGCAAGGCGGAGTCGCCCTTACGGCAGGAACACCACGTTTCCGTCGTTCCGCAGCACGAGATTCCGGAGCGTCTCGTCGGAAACCGAGTTGTCCAGGAAACGGATCGAGCCGTCCACGAAAGCGGCATTGAACCCTTTGCCGTAGGTCATCCCCAGGCCGCGGCGCGGATTCTGAGGGTCAAAAACCCAGTTCCGCGGACTTTCCCACGCCACGCTTTCCGACGCGTCTGTCTCCAGGTACATCAGCGTGTTCGACGTGCCGTCCAGTATGTCGGAAAAATTGGTCGAACGCGCGTCTTGGCTGAAGACCGGCTGGGGACGCTGCCGGTCCCAACTGTCGTCGCCCGGCTTCACCTTTACGGAGTCGACAATGGCCAGATAGGTCGAGTGGGAACGGCTATCGGGCTGCATCGGGGAGTGATAAACACGCGGCATCGAGGACGACAGGAACTGGTTGGCCGGACTATCCCACGGCTCGTCATAGTTCACTCGACCATGCAGATTGCCCTCTTCGAGGAACGGCAACAGCCGCACCCGGCCACTCATCGCCAACCCGTATTCGCGATCCTCCGCCCCCGCGTACGGCAGCATGCGAAAGCTGTCCGCGTAGTTGTGAATACCCAGAGAGATCTGCTTCAGATGGCTCGTCGACTGGGCACGCCGCGCGGCCTGTCGAGCTTGGCCGATCGCGGGGAACAACAGCGCGGCGAGAATGAGGATCACCAGCAACCCGCCGCCCGCGAGCACACCGAGGACCACGAGCACTGGAGCCCAAGAGCCACCGCTGGCCGGTGGTGGCGGACTCGCCGGATATCCCATTTGTGGGTAGCCGGCAGTCGGATAGGCCGTTTGAAGATACCCCGGCGGCGCCACGCCGCCAGTGTTCGCCACGCCGCCAGTGTTCCCGGCACCAACAGTGTTCCCGGCACCAACAAATGGCACGGTGATCTGGGTACCGCATTTCGC
>JBIKVL010000746.1:0-3207 GCA_044356875.1 Pirellulaceae bacterium
CGCGAGTCGGCTCGGTGGTCGCGTTTCCAGGCAGCCAGCCCGAGGAAGTGCTAGCCGCTGCCGCCGCTGTCTCGTCCGGTTCCACGCATCCGCTGTCGCGCGCGATCGTCGCCGAGGCCCGCCAGCGCGCGATTCCATTCCAGCCGGTCCGCGAGGTGCGAACGGTCGCCGGGATGGGAATTAGAGGAATGGGAATTCGCGGATTTGGGATTCGCGGAATGGGAACGCTGGTTGGCGGCGACGGTCAGCCGGCTGGATGCGACATTCAACTCGGAAGTCCGCGTTGGATCGGCTGCAACGCCAGCCAGTTCGAAGCCAACGCGGGTCCGGTGGCCGCGGTGGGCTGGGACGGCGAGCCGCGGGGCGTGATCAGTTTTTTGGAAACGCCTCGCACGGGCGCTCGCGAGTGCGTCGCTTGGCTACTCGAAGCCGGCCGGCGCGTGGAGATATTGACGGGCGACTTGGCGACGCGCGCGGCGGTGCTCGCGAAGGACCTGGGAGTGCCCGTCCACGGCGAACTGCTGCCCGACGGGAAATGCGCATGGGTGGAATCGCGGCGTGCCGACGGCGAGGTGGCGATGGTGGGCGACGGTATCAATGACGCGCCGGCTTTGGCGGCCGCGAGCGTCGGGATCGCCTTGGGGAGCGGCGCCGATATCACGCGGCACACGGCCGCCGTCTGTTTGCTCGGGGACGACTTGACGCGATTGCCGTGGCTCGTGCGGCTTGCCGAACGCACGGTTCGCACGATTCGCTGGAATCTTTTCTGGGCGTTTTTCTACAACACGATCGGCATCGGGATCGCGGCGGCGGGTTGGATGAATCCGATCCTTGCGGCGGTGGCGATGGCGGCGAGCAGCCTGATCGTGGTCGGGAATTCGCTGCGGCTCGGTTACGACAGCGAGCCAACAAGCTCACCGTGAAAGGGCCGGAATGATGCTCGAGTGGCCACTGTTGTTTTGCGCCGGATTTTTGGGGTCGGCGCATTGCGTGGGAATGTGTGGCGGCTTTGTGGTTTCCATCGGCGCGTCGGCGACCGGATGGCGGGACAATCTATCGCGGCAACTGCTTTATTCGGCCGGCCGAATCTTCACCTATTCGATCCTCGGTGCGGCCGCGGGCTTCGCGGGATGGCGACTCGCGCGGCTCGCGCCGTCGGGTTTGTCGATCGCCGCATGGCTCGCGATCGGCGCCGGCTGCCTGTTGCTTCTCCAAGGACTCGCCTCCGCCGGCCTGCTGCGGCGACGAGCGGTCGGCGCCGGGCAAGGGGCCTGCCTCGCCAGTTCGTTCTTCGGCGGCATGTTGCGTCTGCCGGGCCGGTCGGCCGCGTTCCTCGCGGGCCTCCTCACAGGCTTGCTGCCGTGCGGCTTGCTGTACGGCATGATCGCCATGGCCGCGAGCACCCGGGATCTGCTGCTCGGGGCCGGCTCGCTGGCGATCTTCGGCCTCGGCACACTGCCGGTGATGGTCCTGACGGGGTGTGGCGGCGGGCTTCTGGGAATCGCGGGGCGCCGCCGCTTATATCAGGCCGCCGCGTGGTGCCTGATCCTCACGGGTGGCATCTCGATCGCCCGTGGCGTCGTTTTCTTGGCTCAGCCCAGCGGCGACAGCCAGCCCGCCTGCCCGTTTTGTCTCGTTCCCGCCGGACGGTAGAACGCCCGAGTTACGATGTCGGCCCGCATTACGATGTCGGCCCGCGTTCCAATATCGGCCCGCGTTTCTCCACCGGGGCCTACGTTCCCCGATCGGTCCGCTCGCATTCGTCACGCTTGATCGGCGCGGGCGAAAAGCGTACTTTGGGCTAGTGAGGCGATTCGAAGATGCGGCGACGACCGGTTCCAACCGTGGGTTTCAACCATGATCAAGCTGACGGATGCGGGGCGAATTGCGCCGAGCGTTACTCGTCGCGTTGCGGTTCAAGCCGGATTGCTGGGAATTGGCGGACTGACGCTCGGCGATCTGCTGCGGCTGCGTGCTGCCGGAGCGGCTCGCGACACGAAGAAGTCGGTCATCCTCGTCTGGCTCGATGGCGGCCCGAGCCAACTGGAATCGTACGACCCTAAGCCCGACGCGCCTCCCGAGTTCCGTGGACCGTTCGCGGCGATCGCGACCAATACGCCGTCAATCCATTTGTCCGAACTGATGGAGCAGCAAGCGAAAATCGCCGACCGGCTGGCATTTGTTCGTTCGGTCCACCACAGCACGGGCGATCACTTCGCGGGCGCACATTGGATGTTGACCGGCCGGTTCGGCGCCACGTCGGTGAGCCAGCAGGCGCGGTATCCGTCGTTCGGTTCGATCATTGCGCGGCAATGCGGCCCCCGACGACCGGGTATGCCGGCCTACATCGGTTTGCCGTCGGCGGAAAGTGTCTACCTGTTTCCGGGCTATCACGGGTCCGCGTATTTGGGCGGCGCCTTCAATCCGTTCGACGTCGATACCGAAACCAAATACCTGCATCACGGCTACGCGACGAAGATCGGCATGCCCAAGATGTTCACCGCCATGGCGCAGGTGGACGTCGATCGCCTGAAGTCGCGCGGGCAGCTCCGCCAGTCGCTCGATCAAATCCGCCGCGACTTCGATCAGAAGCGCGTCATGGACTCGATGGACAGCTTCCAGCGGCAGGCGCTCAACATGATGGCCGACGGGAACACGGCGACCGCCTTCGACATCGGCCAAGAGTCTCCGGCCACTGTCGAACGCTACGGCGACAATCCGTGGGGACGGTACACCCTGATGGCGCGGCGGCTCGTCGAATCGGGCGCGACCTTTGTCACGGTCGACATGCCGCACTGGGATCATCATTCCAGTTTGGTGGAAGGCCATGCGCCGAACATGCGGGCGATGGACCGAGCGGTCGCGGCCCTCGTGGGCGACTTGGCCGAACGCGGCCGACTCGACGATACGCTGGTCGTCGTCATGGGCGAATTCGGCCGAACTCCGAAGGTGAACAGCGGCCAGCCCGGCATTCCGATTCCCGGACGCGACCACTGGGGTGATGCGATCTCCGTGATGTTGGCCGGCGGCGGACTTCGCGGCGGCGTCGTGGTGGGGCAGACCAACCAACGCGCGGAACACCCCATCGACCGCCCGCTGGCTCCGCACGACATCCTTGCGACCGTCTACCACGTCATGGGCGTCGACACGACCGCTGCGTTCCCCGACCACGCCGGCCGACCGATCCCAATCCTGTCCGCCGGCGAA
>JBIKVL010000748.1:0-3200 GCA_044356875.1 Pirellulaceae bacterium
GGAGGGCAACGGCGAGCCAGCTAGCGAAGCGCAGGCTGGGGAATCCGCGGACGCCAGCAGCTCCGAACCCGACGGCGAACGGCCTGGAAAATTGACTCGCATCAAGCCGCCGGGCGATGTCATCAAGTTGGAAGACCGGCTGTACTACGTGTTGCAGCCGCCCCTGGAATCGCTGATCGCCTGTGGCGAAATCCACATGCCATTCGAGCCATTTCCTTACCAGTATGAAGGGATTGGATTTCTCTATCCGCGCTATACGGCGGTGCTCGCGGACGAGATGGGGCTTGGCAAAACCATGCAGGCGATTATGACGATCCGCCTGCTATTACGGGCCGGCGAGGTGCGGAACGTGCTGCTGGTCTGTCCGAAACCGCTGGTAAGCAACTGGCGGCGGGAATTCCAAACCTGGGCGCCGGAGATACCGGTGGGGATTATCGAAGGCGATCAAGCCCGCCGTCATTGGCAATGGCGCCAGGGCAGCACGCCGGTCAAGATCGCCAATTACGAACTGCTGATGCGGGACCGCGATGTCCTGGACGCCAATCTGCGTTTCGACCTAGTGGCCCTGGACGAAGCGCAGCGGATAAAGAACAAGTCGAGCACCACGAGTGAAATCGTGCGTTCGATCGCCCGCACTCGCAGTTGGGCGCTGACCGGAACTCCAGTCGAGAACAGTCCGGAAGATTTGGTGGGAATCTTCGAATTCCTCTCGCCCGGCTATTTAAGCAACGATATGCAGCCAAGACGAATGGGGGAACTGGTTAAAGACCATATCCTGCGGCGAACCAAAGATATGGTGATGACCGACATGCCGCCCAAACTGTTCCGCGACGCGACGCTCGATCTGAGCCCCGAGCAGTATGAAACCTATCGTCGGGCCGAAGACGATGGCGTGATGAAGCTAACCGACATGGGGCCCGGCATCACGATCCAGCACGTTTTCGAGCTTGTCCTACGGCTTAAACAAATCTGCAATTTCGATCCGGTCACCGGCGCCAGCAGCAAGCTGGAGCGGTTGGAGGCCGACCTGGAGGAGGTCGTGGCGAGCGGCCAGAAGGCGATCCTGTTCACGCAGTGGGTCGTGACGATCGCTCGGCTGCGCGAAAAGCTCGCGCGGTTCGGAACGCTCGAATACCATGGCCAATTGCCGCACAAACAGCGCGAGACGGTGATCGACCAGTTCAAGAACGACCCGTCAAAGCGACTGATCATGATGAGCTACGGGGCCGGCAGCGTCGGGTTGAACCTGCAATTCTGCCGTTATGTCTTTCTATTCGACCGTTGGTGGAATCCGGCCATCGAGGACCAGGCGATCAACCGGGCACATCGCATCGGAGTTTCGGGGCCGGTGACGGTCACGCGGATGATCACCGGCGGCACGATCGAGGATCGGATCAACCAGGTTTTGGACGAAAAACGCGAACTGTTCAATTCGATTTTATCCCATGCCGACAACTCGGCCCGCGGCGGCTTGACGCAAAATGAAATCTTCGGCCTCTTCAACCTCAAGGTCCAATCCAAGCCTAAAGTGGCCTGATGAATAAATAAATAAATAGATGAATCGATAAACAGATCGATAGATCGATAGATAAATAGATGTAAAGATAAGCGGAGCAACCACGGATGACGCGGATAAAACGGATGCGATAGGCGATGGAGCTATTCGAATTGTCCAGCCGCGATTGAGAAACGCTGAAATGCACGGACAAGGGTGACACTACCCCTAGTGCAAGATTTGTTTCTCCACGACCGTCCAATTCATCCACAACCGCCGCCAAAGGACTCGAATCCCCACTCCGTCACCAACCAACCACTATCCGCCACCCACCATCCACCATCCACCATCCACTAGTCGCCAACCACCACCCACCGCCATGTCCGCCTCCGATTTACGCCGCCGCCTTGCTGAACCCGGTTTGATCCGCGCGTTGGCTCCGCATGACGCGTTCACGGCCCGGGTGTTGGAGGCGGCGGGCGTGGAACTGTTGTTCTTGGGAGGCTTCGGCGTTTCGGCGAGCCTCTGTGGGCTGCCTGATCTCGGACTCGCGACGCTGACCGAAATGGTCGATGCCACCCGTCGGATCGCTCAGCGAGTGGCGACGCCCGTGATTGCCGACGCCGACACGGGGCACGGCGATTTGCACAATGTCGCCTGGACGGTTCGGCAGTTCGAGTCGGCGGGGGCGGCGGGGATACTGCTCGAAGATCAAGTAGCGCCGAAACGCTGCGGCCATTTCGCGGGCAAGCAGGTAGTGCCGGCGGAGGTGATGGTGGCGAAGCTGCGGGCCGCGCGGCTGGCGCGGCGAAATCCCGACTTTGTGATCATTGCCCGCACCGACGCCTTGGCTGTCGAGGGAATGGACAGCGCCTTGGAACGCGCGCGGCGGTATGCCGAAGCGGGCGCCGACCTGGGATTCGTGGAAGCGCCGCGGAGCGTGGATGAATTGGCGCGGATCGCCCGCGAGTCGCCTTTGCCGCAGTTGGCGAACATGTTGCCAGGGGGCGCGACGCCGCTGCTGGATGCGGACGCGCTGGAGCGACTCGGATTCAAGATCGCCGTCGATCCGCTCGCGACGTTGATGCTCACCGCCCGAGCGGTTCGAGACCTGGGCTGGGCGTGGCGCCGAGAGGGCTCGGTCGCCGCCCTGAGGCCGCGGATGGCGGACTTCGATGAAGTGAAACGGATTGTCGGGCTGGAAGAGTTCCTTTCGTGGGGCGACGGCGGTCCGCCGTGGGCCGAGCCGTCCTGGGTGCAACGAACCCAGTGCTTGCTCGATTCCTTCGCGCGGTGGCGGGGCGTCGAGCTGATTGCACGTGTTGGCGATCCGGTGGCGCAGTCGCGGGAGCTGTTCGAGTCGCCATTCGTGGTGGTCGCTCATGGGACCGAGTCCGACCCGATCCTCAATTACGCGAATCGTGCCGCGTTGACGTTATGGGAAACCAATCTCGCGACGCTGCTGAGCACTCCATCGCGAATGACGGCCGAACCGGTCCATCGCGAGGAGCGGGCGCGGTTGCTCGAACGCACCGCGCGCGATGGCTTTGTCGACGACTACCGCGGCATTCGGATTTCGCTGCGTGGAAACCGTTTTCGCATTGAGCGAGCCACCGTGTGGAATCTGATCGGCACGCAAGGCGAACCGGCTGGCCAAGCCGCGACCTTCCGCGATTGGGTGCCCGTTTAGCGGCGTCTTGATGCC
>JBIKVL010000747.1:0-3200 GCA_044356875.1 Pirellulaceae bacterium
ACATTTCGATGGACCGCATACGATCCACGGCGTGGGCACGTTCGAATTCCTGCGCCGCCATCTGCTCAAGGCGGGGCCGCGGTAATTGTCGGATTCCCACCCGCGAGCCGTATCTCAGCTCAAACCAGCAACGCCCCTTGCGTGACATCCGGAGCGGCGAGAGCGCTTTCACCCATCAGGTAGGCGTCGATCGCCCGCGCTGCTCCCCGGCCTTCGTTAATCGCCCAGACGACGAGCGACTGGCCGCGGCGGCAGTCGCCAGCGGCGAACACCTTCGGCAGATTCGTAGCGTATTTGCCATGCACCGCTTTGTAGTTGGTGCGCGGGTCGAGCTCGACGCCCAGCAACTGCGAAACATAGTGCTCGGGGCCTAGGAAGCCCATGGCGAGCAGCACCAGATCGCATTTCCAGTTGCGTTCCGAACCCGGCACCTCGACCAGTTTCATCTGGCCGTCGACCTTCTTCCATTCAACGGCGACCGTCACCAGTCCCGTGACATTGCCCGCCGCATCGCCCACGAATTCCTTCGTCAGGATGCAGAACTCGCGCGGATCCTTGCCAAACTTCGCTTCAATCTCAGCGTGGCCATAATCGACGCGGAACACCTTCGGCCACTGCGGCCAGGGGTTGTCGTCCGCGCGGGTCGCCGGCGGCTTCGGGAGCAACTCGAAGTTCACCAGACTCTTGCATCCGAAGCGGACCGAGGTGCCGATGCAGTCGGTGCCGGTGTCGCCGCCACCGATGACGATCACATCCTTGCCGTCGGCGGACGTGTAGTGGCCGTCGCGGTGGCCGCTGTCGAGCAGGCTCTTGGTGGCGAGCGTTAGGTAGTCCATCGCGAAATGAACGCCGTTCAAGCCACGGCCGGGAATCACCAGGTCGCGGGGCTTGGTGGCGCCGGTCGCGAGTAGCAACGCGTCGTGATCGTCGAGCAGCTTCTTGGGATCGACATTGCGGCCCACATCGGCGTTGGTCACGAACCGAACGCCTTCGGCCTCCAGCAGCTTCAAGCGGCGTTCCACGACACCCTTGTCGAGCTTCATGTTGGGAATGCCGTACATCAGCAGCCCGCCGATTCGGTCCGCTCGTTCGTAGACGGTCACGGTGTGGCCGACCTTGTTGAGCTGAGCGGCGGCGGCCAGACCGGCAGGCCCAGAGCCGACGATCGCGACCGACTTGCCGGTCCGCGACTGGGGCGGTTGGGGCGTAATCCAGCCCTCCGCGAACGCCCGATCGACGATCGCGTTTTCGATATTCTTGATCGTCACCGGCGGATCGGTAATGCCGAGCACACACGCGCCTTCGCACGGCGCCGGGCAAACGCGGCCGGTGAACTCGGGGAAGTTGTTCGTCTTATGCAGCCGATCGATCGCTTCGCGCCAGCGGCCCTGATACACCAAGTCATTCCATTCCGGAATGAGGTTGTCGATCGGGCAACCACTGGAGGATTGGCAGAAGGGAACGCCGCAGTCCATACAGCGGGCGCCCTGATTGCGCAGATGCTTTTCGTCGGGATCGGTGAAGATCTCGCCGAAGTCGCCGATGCGGACAAGCGGCTCGCGATAGGGAACGGCTTTACGGGAATGATCTTTGAAACCTGTGGGATGGCCCATGGCAATAACTGGCTTGAAAACGGCGTGGTTTAGAAAAAATGAAAAACGGGTGGGGAGCGATCAACCGCGAGCGGAACTTGGGGCGCTCGCGCCTGCGTGTAATCCCTGATGGACGACCGCGTCTTGCTCGACGTTGTGTTTTTGGCGTTCGCGGAGCACGCGTTTGTAGTCGGTAGGCATCACCTTGACGAACTGGCCGAGCGACTCGGGCCACGAGTCGAGCACTTTCTTGGCGACGGTGGAACCGGTGTAACGGTGATGTAGCGACAACAGGTTGTGCAGTTCGGCCTTGTCCGCCGCCGCCTCGACCTTTTCCAGCTCCACAGTGCCTAGATTGCACCGGGTGAGGAAGTCGCCGTTGGGATCCCAAACGTAGGCGATTCCGCCGGACATGCCAGCGGCGAAGTTCCGCCCGGTTGGACCGAGCACCACCACGCAGCCACCGGTCATGTATTCGCAACCGTGGTCTCCGCAGCCTTCGATCACCGTATGGGCGCCGCTATTGCGAACGCAGAATCGCTCCGCCGCCCTGCCGCGGAAAAACGCCTCGCCACGAGTCGCTCCGTACAGCACCACGTTGCCGATTAGGATGTTGTCCTCGGGGACGAACGTCGCCGTTCGGTCGGGATAAATCACGACCCGCCCGCCGCTCAAGCCCTTGCCGACATAGTCGTTGGCGTCGCCTTCCAGTTCCAGCGTCACGCCGCCCGCTAGCCACGCGCCGAAGCTCTGTCCGGCCGAACCGCGGAGTTTGATGTGGATCGTGCCGTCCGGGAGATAGGCGTCGCCATAACGCTTGGCGATGTGGTAGCTGAGCGTCGTGCCGACCGTGCGATTGGTGTTGATGATCGGCAGTTCGATCGCGACTTTCTCGCCCCGTTCGATCGCCGGCTGGCACAGTTCGATCAGGCGGTTGTCGAGCGCCTTTTCGAGCTCATGGTCCTGCTTGATCGTCTGGAACACTTGGACGTCCGGCCGCGGCTTGCGGGCCGGCGCCAGCATCGCCGTGAGATCGAGTCCGTCGGCCTTCCAATGTCGAATCGCCGCGTCAGTGCCCAAGCAGTCAGCGCGGCCGATCATGTCGTTGAACTTGCGGAAGCCAAGCCGCGCCATGATTTCCCGCGCCTCTTCGGCGACCAGGAACAAGTAGTTGATGACATACTCGGGCTTGCCAGCGAAACGTTCGCGCAACACCGGGTCCTGCGTGGCGATGCCGACGGGACAGGTGTTGAGATGGCACTTCCGCATCATGATGCAGCCGAGCGTCACGAGCGGTGCGGTCGAGAATCCCATCTCTTCCGCACCCAGCATCGCCGCGATCACCACGTCGCGGCCTGTCTTGATCTGGCCGTCCGTCTGTAGGACCACGCGGCTTCGCAGATCGTTGAGCACCAAGGTCTGATGCGTTTCCGCAATACCGAGTTCCCAGGGCAAGCCGGCGTGCTTGATGCTGGTCAGCGGCGATGCGCCCGTTCCGCCCGTGTCGCCCGAAATCAAGATGTGATCGGCGTGCGCTTTGGCCACGCCCGCCGCGATCGTGCCCACGCCAACCTCGGACACAAGCTTCACGCTCACCCGCGATTGCGG
>JBIKVL010000749.1:0-3198 GCA_044356875.1 Pirellulaceae bacterium
CCATTGGCGATGGTGAGGTTGGCTTTCAGCCAACCAATTGTGATCGGGCGGTCAACCTTCCTAGGGCGTTGCCCTAGGCTACGGTGAGATTGGCCTTCGGCCAAAGAATCGGCAACGATTGACCGCCCGTGAAAACGTGCCGTAGCAATGTTGACGATTGGGTTCCAACCGCCCCGCAAAACCGCGACGCAACCTTCAATCCCACAATTGTTTACGGAATATTGAACGGTATTGGGGGAAAACGAGTTGCTGGCCGGGCGGCTTTTGCGGCTCCGCTGGCCGGGCGGCTTACGCCGCTCTGCTAGGATTGGGGCGGGATGCGGGCGCGGAGTGGGCCGACGATTTCGGGCGGCACGAATTGGGCGAGCATTTCGTCGCTGGCGAGCGGGGCGATTTGTTTGAGCAGTGAACTGCTGACGTGGGCGAAACGCTCGTCGGCCACTAAGAAAATCGTTTCCATTCGCGGGTCGAGATGGCGGTTGGCCATCTGCATCGTGAATTCGCCGGCGATGTCGGTCAAGGGCCGCACGCCGCGAATCATGACTCGCGAGCCGCATTCATGGACGAACGTCACCGCCAAACCGGCGAACGGTCGGACCTCGACGTTCGGGAACTTGGAGGTGGCGTGGCGGACCAATTCGACGCGTTCCTCCAAGGTAAACAGCGGTTTCTTTTCCGCGTTGATTCCGATGCCGACCACGAGCCGCTCGACCAAGCGGCTGGCCCGCTCGATCACATCCAGGTGTCCCAGCGTGATCGGGTCGAACGAGCCGGTGTAGACGCCGATGCGATACGGGTCGAGCGACATAGAGGGACTCAGAGCGGCTAGGCGGCGGGCAGATGTTTCTGCAGGAACAGCGCGCGTTCCTCGTTGCGTTCGGCCGTGTCGAGTTCGCGGCCGCGGATCTTCTGCAGATGGGCGGGCTGGGTTTGGAGGAACAGGCGGTTGACGGTGGCGATATCGATGTCGGAGATCAGTTTCAGATTGATCCCGAGGCGAACGCTGGACAGCAGCAGCAGGGTTTCTTCGCTGCTGATGGTCTTGGCGGTGCGGAGGATGCCGAGCGCGCGGCTGACGCGGTCATGCAGTTCCTTTTGGCGGTGTTCGAGCAGAGTTTGGCGGGCCTTGCGTTCGTATTCGAGCAGTTGCGGGACGATTTCGGCGACGCGGGCGATGAGCTGCTCTTCGGTCTTTCCTAAGGTGAGCTGGTTGCTGATTTGATAGAAGTCTCCGAGCGCCTGCGAGCCTTCGCCGTAGAGGCCCCGGACGGCGAGATGCATTTTTTGCAGGCCGCGGAACACCTTGTCGATCTCGTGGCTGAGAACCAAGCCGGGCAGGTGGAACATGACGCTGACGCGCAGGCCGGTGCCGACATTGGTTGGGCAAGCGGTTAGATAACCGAGTTGTTCGTGGAAGGCGAACGGGAGGCGTTCTTCGAGCAGGTCGTCGAGGCGGTTGATTTGCCGCCATGCGGGTTCGAGATCGAAGCCGCTGTGCATGACCTGGAGCCGCAGATGGTCTTCTTCGTTGACCATCAAGCTGAATGTCTCTTGCGGTTCGACGCGAACGGCCCGCGGGCCTTCGGCTTTGGAGAGTTCGCGGCTGATGAGTTGCCGTTCGACGAGCAATTGCCGGTCGATGTCGCCGAGTCCCTGGATGTCGATGTACTCGGTGCGGTTCCATTCCTCCAATTCGGCGACGCGATCGCGCACCAGTCGAGCGATCGAGCGCCGTTGGGACTCGCTGCAGCGGCGGACGAACGGGAAGTCCGCGAGGTTGCGGGCCAGGCGAATTCGGCTGCTGACGACGATGTCCGAATCGGGGCCGGTGCCGCGGAGCCATTCGCCGCAGCCCTTGGCGAGGGCGTCAAGTTTCACGAATTGGCCCCGTCCTTGTCCAATTTTCGGATTTGATCGCGGAGTTGCGATGCCAATTCGTATTCTTCCTTTTCCACGGCCACGCGCATTTGTTCCTTGAGCCGATTGAGTTCCGCGCGGACCAGCGCCTCGGCGCCGGCCGTTTTGGGCCGCTTGCCGCTGTGCTGTTTTTCCCCGTGGATATTGGCGAGCAGCGGTTCCAATTCGCGGTGGAAAAAATCGTAGTCGTGGGCGCAGCCGAGCCGGCCTTGCTGGCGGAATTCGTGGAAGGTGATGCCGCACTTGGGGCAGGTGCGTTGGTCGATTCGTCCGAGATCCTCGGCCGTTTTCGCCAATTTTTTTTGCTTGCCCGTAGGCGCGGCCGGGGCTGGTTCGGCAGCGTCGGCGTCAGGCTCGGCGGCGGCCTCAGCAGCGGCCTCGGAATCGGCGTCGCCGCTGGGCATCGATAAGAAGAGCTGCGCGTGGTCTTCGCACAGATGCAGTTCTTGCGGTTCGGGACCGGTCAATTCCGTGATGTGGAAGGTGGCCGGCTTTTCGCAGTGCTGACACTTCATGGTGGTGGCACGTCCGCGTCGAGGACGTCCGATCCCTGATCCTTGGCCACCTTGGGCCGAACCGGGCCGTCGCGTCGGACGAAAATCCGCTCGCGGGCCACGATCGCTCCTTAAGAATCCGGCAGGTTGTTGGTTCGCGCAGAATTCTACTGGCGGGGTCCTAGGTGTCAAGGTTAAGCCGTTGCTGGTAATCTGTTGCGGATTCGTTCGCGCTTTCAGGATTTTTCCCCATGCATTTGCCCGCTCCGAATCGTTTCCGGGAGCTTGCCCGCGTTGCGACCCGCGTGCCCGTTTACCGCCGGCTGATGAGTGATTCGTTGACCCCGGTCACGGCGTTCCACCGGCTCGACCGGGGCGGCCACGCCTGTCTGTTCGAGAGTGTCGTGGGCGGCGAGAAAGTGGGGCGCTACAGCATACTCGCCACGCGCCCCCATCAGGATGTCACCGCTTCGGGAGACCGCGTGACGATCCGGCGATTGAACGCCGCCGGCGTGGTGGTCCACGAGGAATCGCTCGTTTCGCCCGATCCGCTCGAAGAGCTGCGCCGCCGGTTGCAGGGCGTTCACGTGGCTCAATTGCCCGAGCTGCCGCCCTTTACCGGGGGAGCGATCGGGTATGCGGGGTATGACGTGGTTCGCTACGTCGAGCACCTACCGAACGCGCCGACCGACGACCGTGGCCTACCCGACCTGTCGTTCGCCTTCTACGACCGGCTCGTGATTTTCGACAATGTGAACAAGACGCTGTTCGTCGTGGCGCTCGCGAG
>JBIKVL010000036.1:0-11519 GCA_044356875.1 Pirellulaceae bacterium
GAGCCTCGCGGCGGCGGTTGGAAAGAACAACGCGCTTCGCGCAAGTCGCCACGATCCGGAAGTGACCGAACGGCATGACCGTATTCCTCGCAAGAGCCTATCCGTCGCGGAAGCGGGACCACTCGACGCCCAGTTTACGCATTCTCGCGCGTAACGTATGCGGATTGATACCCAAGATCGCCGCCGCCCCGGAGCGTCCTTCGATGCGCCCGCGCGTCGCGATCAACGCCCGCTGGATATGGACCTTCATCGCTTCGTCCAAGGTCATGAGTTGCGGAGTGGCGGCGTCTTCGATCGCCGGGATCGCGACCGATGCTTCGGCGACATCGCCGTACGACTGCTCAGCGGCAATGCCGCTCGCGAACGCCGGCTTCCCCGTTCCGCTCGAACCACCCACCGCCGAGACGCTCGTGCTCGTGGCGGCCGCGGTCGCGCTCGCGGAGGCCGTGCCATGCGCGGTGGTGCCATGCGCGGTGGTGCCATGCGCGGTGGTGCCATGCGCCGCCGCGCTCGCCGCTTGAGGGTGGGTAGCTAGCGGGCCGCCAAACCCGAGTGCCATGGCGACTTCCAGCCGCTTGCCGTTTCCCAAAATCGCCGCTCGATCGATGACCGCGCCAAGCTCCCGGATGTTGCCCGGCCAAGGATAGTCACAGAGCTGCGCGAGATCGGCCACGGTCGGTTCGACATACGCCAATCCAAAACGAGTCGCGGCCCGCTGCGCGAAATGGCGGGCGAGCGCCGGGATGTCTTCGAGCCGTTCGCGGAGCCTGGGCAGCAGGATCGGGAAGACGTTGATGCGGTACCACAAGTCTTCGCGAAACGCGCCGCTCGCCACCATCGCCGCCAAATTGCGATGCGTCGCCGCCACAATCCGCACGTCGACGCGAATCGGCTGCTGCCCGCCCACCCGTTCGACAAACCCATCCTGCAGCACTCGCAATAGCCGCACTTGGGCCGGCAACGGCAGCTCGCCAATTTCATCCAGAAAAAGCGTTCCGCCGTCCGCCCGCTCGAACCAGCCTTTCCGCGTGTCCGAGGCGCCCGTGAAACTTCCCTTTTCGTGGCCGAACAACTGCGAGTCGATCAATTCGGCCGGAATCGCGCCGCAATTCACGCGGATGAACGGCCCATGGGAACGCGTCGATCGCGCGTGAATAGCACGCGAAACCACCTCCTTGCCGGTGCCTGTCTCGCCCAAAATCAGCACCGGCACGTCCGACTGCGCGACCAACTGCACACGCTCCATGACGTGCCGCAACCCCGAGTCGGCTCCGACAACCGTTTCCTGCACGTCCTGCCGCCCCAGTCGCGACAGCAGCGATTGCCGATCCGCCTCGGCCGCCTCCCGCAACGCCGCCAATTCGTGCAACCGACGGTCGTTCTCCAACGCCACCGCGAACGGTTCGAGCAACGCAGCGACCATCTCGACGTGCTCCGGCCGGTAACTCTTTAAGTACGGGGCCGCAAGAATCAACGCCCCCGCCAAACCCTCGGGCCCCATGAGCGGTCCGACCAGCACCTCCCCTTCGATCTCGTCGGGCACCAACACCGCCAAATCACCCGACCGCTGCCGCGCCCGGCCATGTGTCACACTGCCCGCCGCCCCCCACTGCTTGAGCCGTTCCAGCTTGGCTGGAGTGAGCTGCCGCTTCGGGGTGGCATGGAATGGCCCCGGCACCGGCTGGCCGATCGCCACCGTGTCCAGCGACGCGTGCGCGGCGTCGAACCGCCGAACCAGCAAAAACTCTAACGGCAGGTGCTGCGCTAGTAGCCGAGCGATCGTCCCGCACGACTCGGGGATCTCGATGTGGCGGCACGCTTCCTGCCAAACCTCCAGAAGAACGGTGCGAAAAGGCGGGTCATTGTCGAGCGTTGTTTCCGTCATTGGTCACGGTCATCCATGAAATGACACGGGGCGTTGCCAGCATATATCACGGAAACGGCCTGTCCAGCCGCTCCCGCTTACCTCCCTTGGCAATCTCGTGCCAAAGCCGACTCGCCGCGTCGTTGGCACGACCGTTGCGATACGTCCCTGCCATACCAGTCCATCCAAACAGACGACTCCCACTCCTCAGCACGAGGATTTTTTCCCTATGCCTCGCAAGTTTTCCTGGTTGGTCCACTCAGCCCCGTCTAACCCACTCGCCAGCCATCCGCCGCGCGGTCTGGCCTTGGTGGCCATCCTGTTCGTGTTGGCCGCGACGACACTCGGTTGCGGCAGTGGCTCTGGCAGCAGTGGCTCTGGCAGCAGTGGTTCGAGTGATGTCGGGGCATCGCCCGGCGCGGCTGGCGCTGCCGGCGCGGGCGGCGGCGGCGCGAAGCCCACCGTCACGCTACTGAATGTCTCCTACGATCCGACCCGTGAATTCTATGAGGAATTCAATCGGTCCTTCGCCGCGCACTGGAAGAAGCAGGAGGGGCAGGAGGTCGTGGTGGAACAATCGCACGGTGGCGGCGGCAAGCAAGCCCGGGCCGTGATCGATGGATTGGAAGCCGACGTCGTGACGCTGGCGATCTCCTATGACATCGATGCGATTGCGGAAAAGGCCGGCCTGTTCCCTAGCGACTGGCAACAGCGGTTGCCCCACAACAGTTCCCCTTATACTTCCACGATTGTGTTTTTGGTTCGCAAGGGAAACCCCAAAGGCATCAAGGATTGGGGCGATTTGGTGAAGGGGGATGTGAGCGTCATCACGCCGAATCCTAAGACCAGCGGCGGAGCCCGCTGGAACTATCTCGCGGCCTGGGGATACGCGCTAAAACGCGAACTCGGCTCGTTTGAAAAATTGAAAGATCCGGCGGCGGCGAAGGAGGTCGAGGCGGCCCAAGCGAAAGCCCAGGCGTTTGTCGCCGAGCTATTCCGGCGGGTGCCTGTGCTGGACTCGGGGGCGCGTGGCGCCACCAACACCTTCGTGCAACGCGAAATCGGCGATGTGCTGCTCACCTGGGAGAACGAGGCCCACTTGGCGGTCGAAGAACTGGGGCCCGAAAAAGTGGAAATCGTCGCGCCGCCGCTCAGCATTCTCGCCGAACCGCCGGTGACCGTGGTGGACAAAGTGGCCGAGAAGCATGGGACCGCCGCCGTCGCGAAGGCTTACTTGGAATACCTGTATTCCGAGGCCGGTCAACGCTTGGCGGCGAAGCATCATTATCGCCCGGCGGAGACAGCGTTGGTGCCGGAAGCCGAAAGGCAAGCGCTGCCGGCGATCGAGCTCTTCACGATCGATCAGGTGTTTGGCGGCTGGCGCAAAGTACAGCCCGCACATTTCGACGATGGCGGCGTCTTCGATCGGATCTTGCAGTCGGCCACTGACAAGAAATAACGCCCGCCTGCGACTGCTACGGCGACCGCGACCGCGATAACTCACCCACCGCGTCCAAGGATGGGCGCGTTCCCTCCATAAGCCACGGACGTTCAGGACTCCCCGCCATGAAGACCTCTGCGCCACGGGCCGCTCGTTGGCGATTCCGACAGCACAGCGTGCTGCCAGGTTTCGGCCTAACGCTCGGCTATACGGTGCTCTACCTTAGTATCATCGTCTTGATCCCGCTCTCCGCACTCTTTGTGCGCACAGCCTCGATGCCGCTAGACAAGTTCTGGCATGCGGTTTCCGAGCCGCGCGTCATGGCGTCTTACCGATTGACCTTCGGAACGTCGTTGATCGGCGCCTTGGTGAACGTCCTGTTCGGCTTCTGCGTCGCTTGGTCGCTGGTGCGTTACCGCTTTCCGGGCCGGCGGTTGATCGACGCGTTGGTGGATTTGCCGTTCGCTCTACCCACCGCGGTCTCGGGTATCGCCCTTACCGCCATCTATGCGAAGAACGGCTGGATTGGCCAATACCTGGCGCAAATTGGCGTCAAGTCGGCATTCTCGCCGCTCGGCGTGACCATCGCCATGACGTTCATCGGCCTGCCCTTTGTGGTTCGGACTTTGCAACCGGCGATCGAGGAACTGGATGGCGAATCCGAGGAGGCGGCGGCCAGCCTGGGCGCGACTCGATGGCAGACCTTTTGGCGAGTCACCTTTCCGGGGCTGCTTCCGGCGGTGCTCACGGGGTTCGCCCTGGCGTTCGCCCGGGCCGTTGGCGAATACGGATCGGTCGTGTTCATCTCTGGAAACATGCCGCTGAAGACGGAAATCACCTCGCTATTGATCATCACCAAATTGGAACAATACGACTACGCCGGCGCGACCGCGATCGCCGTCGTCATGCTGCTCGCCTCTTTCCTCATTCTGCTGGCCATCAATGGATTGCAATGGTGGGTGGGCGCGGCGGGAAGGAAGGGGGCTTAGCGATGGCTGGCATCACAGGTCAACGCGCGAGGCTGGTTGGAAGGAATCAAGCCGCCGTCCAGGACCCGGCCTGGGTTCGATGGCTCTTGATCCTGGTCTCGATCGGTTTCGTCGGCTTGTTCTTAGCGCTACCGCTCTTGACGGTCTTTCTGGAGGCGTTCCAGGACGGATGGCGGGCATATCTACGGAGCTTCTCCGATCCGGCGGCATGGAAGGCGATCAAACTAACACTGCTCGCCACCGGCATTTCCCTGCCGCTGAATCTGGTGTTCGGGGTGGTGGCGTCGTGGGCAATCGCGAAGTTCGAATTCCGCGGCAAAAGCCTGCTGATCACGCTGATCGATCTTCCCTTCGCCGTGTCGCCCGTGATTTCGGGACTGATCTATGTGCTCATCTTCGGACTTCAGGGTTGGCTCGGCCCGTGGCTTGTCGGCCACGACATCAAAATCATTTTCGCGGTCCCGGGCATTGTGCTGGCCACGGTGTTCGTCACGTTTCCATTCGTCGCGCGGGAAATCATTCCGTTGATGCAGGAGCAGGGAGACGAGGAGGAGCAAGCCGCTCTTTCGCTCGGAGCCAGCGGCTGGAAGACGTTTTGGCGGGTGACGCTGCCGAACGTCAAATGGGCCGTGCTCTACGGCGCGATTCTTTGCAACGCCCGCGCGATGGGTGAATTCGGCGCGGTGTCGGTGGTCTCCGGCCATATCCGCGGCAAGACGACGACCGTCCCGTTGCATGTCGAGATTCTTTACAACGAGTATGAAGTTGTCGCCGCCTTTAGCATGGCGTCGATCCTTGCGGTGCTTGGCGTGCTGACATTGGCCGCCAAAACGTTCCTGGAAGGCAAAGTTCAACAGGCGTATCGGGAAACCCTTGAGCCGTCCGCGGCAGAGGCCTAGCAATGAGTATCAAAGTCGAACATGTGACCAAGACCTTCGGTTCCTATCAGGCGCTGAAGGATGTGAATCTGGAAATCGCCGACGGCGAGCTGGTCGCGCTGCTCGGACCATCGGGGTCGGGCAAGACGACATTGCTGCGGATCATCGCCGGCCTGGAAACGCCCGACGACGATGGCCGCTGCGCCGTCTATTTCCACGGCGAGAACGTGGCCCAGCGGTTAGTCGGGGAACGACGCGTTGGCTTCGTCTTTCAACATTACGCTTTGTTCAAGCACATGACCGTGTTCGAGAACATCGCGTTTGGGTTGCGAGTGCGGCCACGGGCGACTCGGCCTAGTGGCGCCGAGATTCAACGCCGCGTCTCCGAATTGCTGCGGTTGATCCAATTGGAAGGGTTTGGAAAACGGTATCCGGCGCAGCTTTCTGGCGGCCAACGGCAACGCGTCGCCCTGGCGCGGGCGCTCGCGATCGAGCCGCGCGTATTGCTGCTCGACGAACCCTTCGGGGCGCTCGACGCCAAGGTGCGGCAGGGATTGCGGGATTGGCTGCGGCGACTCCATGACGAGCTACACATGACGACGGTGCTGGTGACCCACGACCAGGAGGAAGCGCTCGAGGTAGCGGACCGCGTGGTGGTCATGAACCAGTCGCGGATCGAGCAAACGGGCACGCCGTTCGAGGTGTTTCATAAGCCAGCGTCCGAGTTCGTAATGGATTTTCTGGGCAATGTGAATGTGTTCCGTGGGCGGCTCGAAAAGGGCCGAGCGCTGTTAGGCGACTGGGAACTCGATCTGCCTGAACTCGACCCGTCCCGGCTAGAGCGCCACGCTTCCGCGACCGCCAATCTTTATGTGCGTCCCCATGAATGGGAAATCGAGCGGCAGCGCAACGGCACGCCAGCGCTGGAGGCGAAAGTCGCCCGTGTGAATCCCGCTGGCTCCACCGCCAAAGTGCTGCTGAGCTTGAACGGCGAGCGCGATTTGCTCGTGGATTTGCCGTTCGAACGCTATGTGGCACTTCATTTGCAAGTGGGAGAAACGGTCTTCGTCGCGCCGAAACGCGTGCGGATCTTTCTTCCACCCGCCGCGAAGTCGACATCGTCGCCGACGGATCAAGGCCTGTCCTCCGCCGCCGACACGCTGGAATACATGATTTAAGAACCATTCGCCTTTATCGAGGATTCGAATATGAACAGCTCCGACCGCGCGGCCAGCGGCTCCGCCGCTTCCGAGAGTCCGCTTGATGCTGACCTTCGACAAATTGGCGAGGAGCTGCGGCAGATTGGCGAAGCGCTGCGCGGCCTGCGTTACGGCGCCGTGACGGTGATCGTCCAGGACGGGGTCGTTATCCAAATCGACCGGATGGAAAAGCGCCGCCTGCGGCGGGCCGGTTCATAGTCGCTTCTTGTCATTGGAGACCCTAAGTCTGTTATTCGTTCTTGTTCCAGGACTGGAATGCGTTCGCTGGCAGTCACGTTCGCTGGCAGTCACGTTCGCTGGCAGTCACGTTCGCTGACAGTCAATTGCAAAAGGAGCTGAAAACGGTGGTGAAGGTGAAATGGAACTCGGGTTGGATCGCTTTTGGAAGGTTGATAGGCGGCGGCGCGCTGGCGGGATGCTTGACGATGTTCGTTGCGGGGTGTGGTGGTGGCGATGGACGTCTGACGGTCCATCCGGTGGAAGGCGTGATCACCCGCGGCGGCAAACCACTTGCCAACGCCCTGGTGGCGTTGCACCCAAAGGCGAAACCGGCCAGCGGCGAATCGATCGCGCCGAACGGCCAAACAGACGAAAACGGCGTCTTTAAAGTCAGCACTTATGACGCTAACGATGGAGCTCCCGAGGGCGAGTACGCGGTCACCGTGCAGTATTACCAACCGGTAAAGACGGCGAACGGCATTGAACCGGGTCCGAATGTGCTCCCCGCGAAACTGTCGCAGCCGAGCACCACGGATATCACAGTCAAGATTGTCGCCGGTGCGAACAAACTGTCACCGATCGAAGTCGCCGGCAACGCGGGCAAGAGGTAAGTCGAACTATCAAGCGGGCGAGGCTGTCCTCGTCCACACTATGCCGCTTTTCGTGGCGAAGGGCGGCAACTTTTTGTTGGTTATCAAGTCTCGGATCAAAAATCTAGGAAGGCATCTTATGACTATGGACTTCAATCGTACCCATCAGGCGTTCGCTCGGTCGACCGCCCGGCCTAAACACCCGTTCGCCGTTCGCAGCGAACGCGGACAAGTCGCGGATGGAGTCGCCCGCGGCGGCTTCACGCTCGTCGAATTGCTCGTGGTCATCGCCATTATCGGCGTGCTCGTGGCGTTATTGCTGCCGGCGGTTCAAGCAGCCCGCGAAGCGGCGCGGCGGTCGCAATGCACCAATAACCTCAAGCAAATCGGGCTCTCGGCGCACAACTTCCACGACACGTACGGCCGTTTGCCGTCGAGTATCCGGCCGGGCGGGCTGACGACGTCGCCGCGAATCGCGGGACTTACGTTTTTGTTGCCATTTATCGAGCAGCAGACGATGTTCGACCGCTACGACCAGACGGTCAACTGGAGTCATGCGAACAATCTGCCGGTGACAGCGCTGCAGGTCAAATCGTTCCAATGCCCATCGACTCCCGAACCACAGCGACTGGACGGCGACCCACAATTAGCCACGTGGACGCCGATCGTCGGGGTCACTGATTACTCGCCCACAATCGGCGTGGATCAGCGGCTGCTGACGCTCGGGTTGGTCGATCTGGCGGGCGAGGGCATTTTGACCAAGAACGGTTCGCCGCGGATGGCCGATGTGTTGGACGGCTTGTCGAACACGATTATGTACGCCGAGTCCGCTGGCCGGCCGGCGATTTATCGGCGCCGCTTGAAGTTCGGATCGCTGCCTGCGACGCGGGTCAATGCTGGCGGTTGGTCGCGGCCGGCGAGCGACTTTAGCGTGGACGGGTCGTCACAGGACGGAGCCACGCTGCCCGGTCCCTGCCCCATGAACTGCACCAACGGCGAGTTCGTCGGGACGGCCTTCCCGCATCCGTACTACGGCACGGAAGGCACGGCCGAAGCTTACTCGATGCATCCCGGCGGCGCGATGTTTGGCCTCGGCGATGGCTCGGTTCGCTTTATCACGGCGACGATCAACATGCGTGAATTCGCCCGGCTCGTGACCCGCTCGGGCGGTGAGCCACAGCAGATTCCGTAATGCGGAATGCAACGCGATTCGCCGGTTCGCCGCCGCGCCACCAGGGAAGGCGCGGCGGCTTTCCGTCGTTTCCCGACAATCCGCAATCGCGAGCTGGGACGGTCGATTCGAGCTGGGACGGTCGATTCGCGCACTGGTCGCCAGCGTGGAAGAAACGTGCTGCTATAACTAGCCCCCGACAACTTCGAATCGGAGACTGTGCCGCAACACCGTTTTGGGAAGGACGCAATCCGTGCTGGATCAGCCGTTGGTTTTTCGCGGGTCATTGGTGCGAAGCGATCGCGTGGAACGCGGAGCGATGGTTGTGCGTTCTGGAAAGATCTCCGAGCTGTTGGCCGGCGACGCCACGCTCCCGCCGGACGCGGTCGTGATCGATGCGGGCGAAGGCTTCATCGCCCCGGGTTTCATCGATTTGCATGTCCATGGCGGTGGCGGCGGCGACTTCATGGATGGAACTCGGGACGCGTTCGAGCGGGCTTTGCGGGCCAACCTGCGGCATGGCACAACGCGCCTCGCGGCCACCACCACCGTCGCGCGGCATGACCAGATCCTGGCCACGCTTGAACAGACGCGGTCGTTCCGTCACTCGCCGCTGGCCGACGGTTCCCAGGTGCTTGGGGCGCACTTCTACGGCCCGTATTTCCGCTACGAAGCGCGGGGCGCGCACCCGGGCGCCGCCGTGCGACCGGCGGTCGCCGAGGAGTACTCGCAGTATCTCGCCTACGCGGACGACCTAGTCACCGCCACGGTGGCCCCGGAGATCGGCGGGGCACGCGAGTTCGCCGTGGCCTGCCGTGAACACGGCGTCCGCACGAACGTCGGCCACTCTTGGGCCACCTTCGCGCAGATGACCGAGGCGATCGGTTGGGGCGTGCGGCACGTCGACCACTTGTTCTGCGCGATGTCGGACAAAAGCAAACTGCGGCAGTTTCAAATGTATCCGATGCAAGGCGGGGTGCTCGAAGCGACCCTGTTCTACGACGAGCTGACCACGGAGGTGATCGCCGACGGAAAACATTTGGACGCCGGCTTGCTCGCCCTGGCCTTGAAGATCAAAGGCGCCGATCGCCTGGCGCTGGTGTCGGATTGCAGCCGAGCCCTCGACATGCCTGACGGCCGCTACCAGCTCGGTCCGCTCGACGGCGGCGAGCCGCTGGTCAAGCATGACGGCGTCGGAATGCTACCGGACCTGTCGGCGCTCGCGTCCAGCGTCGAAGGAATGGACCACATGGTCCGAACCTTCTGGCGCTTGACCGGCCGGCCGCTCTGGGAGGTGGTGCGAATGGCCACCTTGACCCCCGCCCGCATCATCGGCCGGGACGGGGATCTTGGCAGCCTGGATGTCGGCAAGCGCGCCGACATCCTCGTGCTCGATTCCGAACTCCGCGTCGCTCAAGTCCATATCGATGGCCAGCGACGCTTGTAATTCTCGAAACCGCGATTAAGCCCAATCCGCAAGCGTTTCGTCGACCAACGCATCGGCGCTGGACGAATCCAGCGAGTCGCTATCGACGTCATCGCCGTTCAAGCGATCGGCGGCCATCGACTCCGATTCCTCGACGATCGCCGTGTCCAAAGTGCTCAGCGATTGCGGGCGGAAAGCGGCGAGGCCTCGGCCACGGTTCATGGCGAACTGGCCCCGCGAACCGTTCAAGCCGGCGTTCGACAGCCCGTTGCCAATCTCCGACCCGTCGGAATCAAAGCCAGCGAACTCATGGCCGTGCTCGAAGGCGTCGTCGTGTTGATGGTCATGATCGTGGTCATGATCGTGGTCGTGGTCGTGGTCATGTTCATGACCGACTTCGTAGGCGTGCTCGTGATCGTGGGCCAGATCGCCGATGAAGGGCGTGCCATTGATCCAGGTGATCACGGGCACCGCCAGTTGCTCGGGCGTGAGGTATTGGGCGGGAATGAACGCCCAGAGCGGGTCGGCGACGGCGATCAACGCGCGGTTCACGCGGGCATCACCGTCTTCGCCATAGTAGCGGCCGCCATCCCGTTCGGAACCGATCGCCGCCGCCGTTGTACCATCGTCGTTCAGGATCGAACCGTTCGCGCTGCCCGTCGCGATCGTCGCGTTCGCGGCGCTCGACAGCGACACCCGGAACGCTTCGTTCGGCTCCTTCGTGCTGTCGGCGATCACATTCAGCGTAATATCGACGGCGGCGACACCGCTTGCGAAATTGATTTGGACGTTGCTCGCCAAGCCGTTCACAAAATCGGCACTCGTCGCCTTTTTGCTGCCAGTGCCCGCGACCGAGTAGCGGACGCTGCTCGTCCCGGACAGGTCGCCGGAGCGGGTGATCGTGAAGACGAACGGCGTGGCCGTCGAACCGGTGCCCTCGGCCTTCGACGCGCTGGTCGCGGCGATCGAAAGCGTTGGAGCGGCGGGTGGCGCGTCGTCATTTTGAATCGTGCCCGTGGCCGAAGTGGTGGCGATTGTCATTCCGCCCGTCGGATTGCTCAACGTGAGCGTGAACGTTTCGTTCGCCTCGACCGTGGTGTCGCCTTGCACGGTGAGCGTGATGGTTTGCGAGATGACTCCCGGATCGAACGTCAGCGTTCCCGACGGCAACACGCCACCGACGAAGTCGGCGCCGTTCGCGGCGGAGGCCCCCGAGCCAGCGACCGCGAAATCGACGGTGGCGGATTGAGTGGTGTTCCCCGAGCGGGTAACGGTGAACATGAACGCGGTCGAGCCGCTGTTGCCTTCCGGATTGGCCGCGCTCGTGGCGACGACACTGACCGAACTGCCCGTCGAAGTCACGATCGACCCGCTGACGCTGTACTGGCCGATGCTGGCGTAGTCGGTGTAGCCGGTGGGCGGACTGGCGGTCGGCGTGCCCACGCCCACTCCATCCACCTTCAAGAAATAGGTGCCCTCCGCCAGCGTGACGTTGAGGCTGGCGTTCAACGCCGCCGAGTTGTCGGACGTGGCGACGAGGTTGCCGGCCGAGTCGTACAGGTCGGCTCGGATGTCCAGGTTCGCTCCGACCGCTGCCGGATTGACATTCAGCGATACAGCGCCGGCGCCGGTGGTGAACGAATAGAAGTCGGCGTCGCTGCGGGTCTCGATGATGCCGCTCGCCGACACCGACGTGCCCGAGACGGTCAACGGCGTGGCGG
>JBIKVL010000750.1:0-3193 GCA_044356875.1 Pirellulaceae bacterium
TGGTTAGTGGTTAGTGGTTGTCAGTTGTCGGTTGCAATTTGCAAGTTGTCGGTTTTCATTGGACATTGGTCACTGGTCATCGGTTGGCTGGTCATTTGTTGGCTGGTCATTTGTTGGCTGGTCATTTGTTGGCTGGTCATTTGTTGGCTGGTCATTGGTCGGTCATTTATCATTTTTTATTTGTCATTCGTGGTTGATTGTTGGCCATCCATCGCCTTGTGCTTCATCCGTTTTATCCGTGCCATCTGTGGTTTCATATCTTTCCATATCTTTCCATGTCTTGCTATCTCTTTCTGTGTCTTTCAGTGTTAGTCCGTGGCTGATATCCGCCGGTGATGTCCGCCGGTGATGTCCGCTCAATCCTCCCTTCATCCGTCGAGAGACGCGACTCCCGCATGCTTTCGCGTTTTTTCATCGATCGGCCGATCTTCGCCGCTGTGCTGTCGATCGTGATCACCCTGGCTGGGGCGATCGCGGTCTTCACGCTGCCGCTCGCGCAGTACCCGCAGATCGCGCCGCCGACGATCCAGGTCGAATGCAACTATCCGGGCGCCAGCGCGACGGTGGTGGCGGAGACGGTGGCGTCGCCGATCGAGCAGCAGGTGAACGGCGTCGAGGACATGCTGTACATGACCTCGCAGAGCACGAACGACGGCAGTTATTCGCTGACGGTCACTTTCCAGCCTGGCGTCGATCTGAATCTGGCGCAGGTATTGGTGCAGAACCGCGTGAGCCTTGCCTTGCCCGTGTTGCCGGACGTGGTGCGTCAGACGGGCGTGACCACGAAGAAACGCTCGCCCGACATTTTGTTGACGGTCAGCATCCATTCGCCGGATGGCAGGTACGACCAGCTCTATTTGAGCAACTATGCGGTGCTGCATTTGCAGGACGAACTGGCGCGATTGCCGGGCATCGCCGAAGTGCGTGTGTTCGGACAGCGTGACTACAGCTTGCGGGTCTGGCTGGATCCGGATCATCTCGCCGCGCGGGAGCTCACGGTCGGCGATGTGGTGAATGCCATCCGCCAAGAGAATATGGCGGTGGCGGCGGGGCAGATTGGCCAGCCGCCCATTGGCGGCGTGCCTGGCCGGCAGTTGCCTTTGCACGTCGAAGGGCGACTGTCCGAGCCTTCGCAGTTCGGCGACATCGTGCTCCGCACGACGGCCGACGGCCGGCGAATTCGGGTCCGCGATGTCGCCCGAGTCGACTTGGACGCGCGGAGCCACGACATCAGCAACCGCTTTGACGGCAAGCCGACCGTCGGCATCGCCGTCTTCACGTTGCCGGACGCCAACGCCTTGGCGACGGCCGACGCGATCAAGGCGAAGATGGCCGAATTGGCCGTCGATTTTCCGGATGGAGTGGAATACGAAATCGGCTACGACACGACGCCCTTCATCCGCGAGTCGCTAGAGGAAGTGGTGAAGGCGCTGCGCGACGCGGTGTTGCTCGTGGCGATCGTCGTGCTGGTGTTCTTGCAAGGCTGGCGTCCGGCGATCATTCCGTTGATCGCGGTTCCCGTGGCGATTATCGGCACGTTCACGGCGATGGCGTTCGCGGGTTTTAGCCTCAACAACCTGACGCTGTTCGGACTGGTGCTGGCGATCGGCATCGTCGTGGACGACGCGATCGTGGTAATTGAAGCGGTCGAGCAGCAGATCGAGCATGGTTGCGATCCGCGGACAGCCGCGTTACGGGCGATGGAAGAAGTGGCTGGGCCGATCATCGCGGTGGGCTTCGTGTTGTCCGCCGTCTTTGTGCCGTGCGCGTTTGTTTCGGGAATCGTCGGCCAGTTCTTCCGCCAGTTCGCGTTGACGATCGCCGTGTCGACGATCCTCAGCACGATCAACAGTTTGACGCTCAGTCCCGCGTTGGCGGCGTTGTTGCTGCGGCCGCGGAATGTGCGTCGGGATCCGCTGACTTGGCTCCTCGACATGACCTTCGGCTGGTTGTTCCGCGGATTCAACGCGGGCTTGCGGCGTTCGACCCATGGCTATGTCCGCGTGGTCCGCGGCTTGATTCGCGTGCCACTGCTGGTGCTGGCGGTGTACGGTGGACTGTTGGGCCTCACCTATTGGGGAATGGGACGATTGCCGACTGGTTTTATCCCATCGCAGGACAAGGGTTATTTGATCGCGAGCGTGCAGTTGCCCGACTCGGCGTCGGCCGCGCGGACCCGCGAAGTGATCGCCCGGATCGAGACGATCGCGCGCGAGACGCCGGGCGTGAAGAACGTGAACTCTGTGGCGGGCAACTCGTTCTTGCTTAGCGCCTACGGTTCCAACTTCGGTTCGATGTTCATCATCTTGGAACCATTCCAAAACCGGCGTTCATCCGAGCAGACCTCGGACAAGATCCTGGAGAAGATTCGCGGCCGGTTCGCGAAGGAGATTCCCGAGGCGCAGGTGAATGTGTTTCCGCCGCCGGCCGTGTCGGGACTGGGCCGGGCGGGCGGTTTCAAGATTATGGTGGAGGATCGCGGCGACTTGGGCCCCGCGCTGTTGCAAGAGCAGACCGACAATCTGATCGCCAAAGGCGCCGAGGTGGGCGCGGTGACTGGCCTATTCACGGTCTACAAAGCGAACTCGCCGCAAATGTTCGTCGACGTCGACCGCGACGCCTGCCTGCAGCAAGGCGTGAACCTGGGCGACTTGTTCGCGACGATGCAAGGCTATCTCGGCTCGCGGTACGTCAACGACTTCAATCGCTTCGGACGTACTTGGCAAGTGATCGTCCAAGCCGACCTAACCCAACGCGACTCGATCGAGGATTTCAAGCGATTGATGGTCCGCAATCGGCATGGACGGATGGTGCCACTGGGATCGGTGGCGCGCGTTCGGTTGGCGGGTGGGCCGTTGGTCCTGACCCGCTACAACATGTACCCCGCGGCCGCAATCAATGGCAACGTCGCGACGGGGGTCAGCACCGGGCAGGGCATTCAGGCGTTGGAAGACCTGGCGCGGCGCGAATTGCCGTCGTCGATGTCGTACGAGTGGACCGAAATCACGTATTTGGAAAAGCTGTCGGCGAATACCGGCATGATTGTGTTCGCATTGTCCGTGGTGTTCGTGTTCCTGGTGCTCGCCGCGCTGTACGAAAGTTGGTCGCTGCCGCTGGCGGTGATTCTGGTCGTGCCGCTGTGCGTGTTGTCCGCGATCGCCGGCGTCGCCTACGCGAAGCTCGACATCAACGT
>JBIKVL010000751.1:0-3190 GCA_044356875.1 Pirellulaceae bacterium
CCGTTATCGGCCGCGCGAGCGTTTCGAGCCACAGCCGTTCGAGACGGCTGGCGTCATCGGCCAGCGTGCGCTCGTCCCGCAACTGTTTGGCGAGCCGCTTGGACGCGTCGATCACCAACGGGTTGTTCATCAGGAACAAGGCCTGCGGGGCGGTCGTCGATTCGGCGCGAACAGCCACAATCGCCTGCGGGTCGGGACCGTCGAACAACGCCGCCACGACGTCGGTCTTGCGGCGATCCAATGGTTCAAAAATCGTGCGACGCGGGATGGCGGCCGCCGGTTTCGCTTGACTGGGCAGGCTGGCGATGTCGGGGGCGCTCGTTTTGGGAGCGTTCGACGTGGCGGGCTCGGGCACGCCCAGCCGCGTCAAGCTGTCGCGGAGCTCTTCGTAGGTGAGCCGTCGGCGGTTCATCCGCGCGAGCCATTGGTTATCGGGATCTTGGCGAGATAACTCGGGCGGGGCCAAGGAGCTCTGCTGGAAGGTCGCCGACAAGGCGATGCTGCGGGCAAGCTGCTTGACGGACCAACCGGACGCGATAAACGATCGGGCGAGGTGATCGAGCAGTTCTGGATGCGAGGGCGGTTCGCCCAACCGGCCGAAGTTATCGGGCGAGCGGACGAGGCCGCGGCCCACCATCTGCTGCCAGATGCGGTTGGCCATGACGCGGGCCGTGAGCGGATTGGAGGGTGCGACGAGCCATTCGGCCAGTTCCCGCCGGCCGCTCTGAGTCGTTCGGCTGCCCAGCCCCGGTTGTTGCTCGCCAGCTAGGATCGTGGGGAAACGTCTTGGCACGATCGGGCCCTCGTGCTGGAACTCGCCTCGGAGGTACACCGGTGCGTCGCCGATCCGTTCGCGTTTTCCACCGGGAACGCCGCCTTCGCGGATGGCCACGACGCTCGTGCCCGCGAACTTCTTCTTGCGCAGCTCGCGCGCCTCTTCCTGGCGTTTCTTCATCTCTGTCAACTCGGGCGGAAACAGCTCCCAACCTTCGGATTTTTGGGCTTCGAACAGCTTCGCTTGCTCGTCTTTGAGCTGCGCTGTTTTCTTCTCCAGGCCGGTCCGGTTGGCGGCGGTCGCCTTGGTGAGTAGCCGTTCCGTCTCCGCCAGTTCGAGGCTCAACGCGACGAGCCGCGCCGCCTTGGGGACTTTTTGCACCAGCACTTCGGCTTGGGCATCCAACGCCGCCGCTTGCCGCTCCCATTCGCGGTTCTGGGCGTCCTCGGCAGACGTCAGCAAGGCGGTCTCGACCAGGTCGTTGCCCAGCCGGTCGTCGGCGATCAGCTTGCCGCTGGCGATGTGGCTACTGAAGAAGATGCCGGCCAGCGAATAATAGTCCTGCGTCGAAATCGGATCGAACTTGTGATCGTGGCAGCGGGCGCAGGCGAGCGTCAGCCCCAACACCTGTCGTCCGATTAGGTCGATTTGGCTGTCGACGATCTCCGCAATCGCCAGATCGCGGCCCACCTGCTCCCACGCCGCGAACGACAACATGCCGGTGGCGATGATGCCATCGAATGCCGCTCCGGATGCATGGGTGCGGTCGGGGGCCGCGTTCAGTTCCGCGGCAGACAGCAAGTCGCCAGCCACCTGCATCTTGAGAAACTGATCGTAGCTCACGTCGTCGTTGAACGCCCTAATGACCCAGCGACGGTACTCGCCCGACTTATCGATGTTGTCAGCATAGCGGACGCCGTCGAGCCATTTCCGAGCCCAGTGAACGCCGAACTCGGGCGAGTCGAGTAGCCGGTCGACCACTCGTTCGTAAGCCCGTGGATCCGAGTCGGCCGCGAATGCCGCCAATTCGTCGGGCGTGGGCGGCAAGCCGGTGAGCGCGAATGTGACGCGCCGCAGCAAGGCTGGTTTGGACGCCGGCGATGCCGGGGCCATGTTCTTCGTCCGCAAGCCCGCGAGCACGAACCGATCGAGCGGATCCGAGCCCCAGTCAGCCCCCGTCGTCGCTGAAACGGACACGGCGGGCGTGTTGGCCACGGCGGGCGACGCGGGCATGGCGGGCGGTTCGGGCCGCTCGGGGATCGGCTGGAACGCCCAGTGGCGACGGTCGGCGTCGGTGATTTGGAAAGCGGTGCGACGAGGGGCCGGCGCGGAGTCCTCGCGTGGGTCTGGGGCCCCGAGATCGATCCATTTGGCGAAATCTTCGAGCACCGCGACGGGCAATCGGCCGGTCGGCGGCATCTGGTATGACTCGTATCGCAGCGCCGCCATCAGCAGGCTTTTGGCCGCCGAGCCGGGTACGAGCGACGGTCCGCTCTCGCCACCGGCGAGTAGTCCGGCCTTCGTATCGAGGAATAGCCCAGCTTGCAACTTGCCTTTCGCCGCCGCCGCGGCGCTATGGCATTCGTAGCAGTGCCTTACGAGCACGGGGCGGATCGAGTTTTCGAACAGGGCCGTGCCTGGATCGGCAGCCAACGCGGCCGGGGAAATCGCCAGCGGCGATAGGAATACCGCAGCGGCCAATAGGCCGACGGCGACCAAACTCGAAGCTTTGGCTGGCATCGCGGTTCCGTTTCGGCAGGGCGGTGGGTTGAAGGCGGAGTGCCCCGGCTCGTTTCATCGACGAAGTCTACCGGGGTAGTTTACGTGACTTCAGCCACGCCTTCCATAGCCAAGCGGGCCCGTGGACCGCCAAGCCCAATTCGTTTAGCGACCAAGCCGCAGGCGCAGGCTCGGGTGGCGCCCGGATTGGGCACCGCGTCACGCAGCGGCTCGGAGGCCGAGCCATCGCCTGCGGCTAAAGGATCGGCAACGATTGACCGCCCGGGAAAATTACCGCAGAACTGCTGACGATCGGGTTCCGACCGCCCCGCATAACCGTGGCGCAACCTTTGATTCCGTAATTGTTTACGGAATACTGAACGGTATTGGCGGTAAACGACTCAAGCCGCGTCGTTCACGCCGCATTCGTTTACCGCCATAATCGTTGGTCCGGCGGGGAGAGCGATGGGGCGAAGGGCTAAATGTCCACTGCGCTAAGATATTCGAGCGAAACGGAGGCACATCAGGTTGCTCGAAAGGAGAGGCTTATGGCCCTGGGAATATCGCCAACGGTGGATTACGCATTCAAGCGGTTGCTCGGGGACCCGCATCACAAACGGGTGCTGATCCACCTGCTCAACGCGATTTTCGAGAAGCAGTTCGTCGTTGTTGACGTCGACATTCTGAATCCGTTCT
>JBIKVL010000752.1:0-3182 GCA_044356875.1 Pirellulaceae bacterium
TGTTGGTGGGAGGTTGAAGACGCGTCGGTGGCAGGTTGAACGCCACCGTTTGCCCCTCAATCGCCATCGCCCACGCCTGAAATCCGCGAGGATTATGGCGTTGCCGGGCGGCCTCGGGCCAAGAACGAATCAGCAATAGACTGTCTCTTTTTGATGGCGATTTGGGCCAGCGGGCGATTCGCAGGCGGTTTCTGACTTCGGCAGCTTGGAACGCGAGATTGGCAACCTTATTCCCTGTAACCACTTATGTATCGGAACGGCCGCTCCATCTCCCACGGCGGAGAGGCTGCTGAGTCAACGACATCGGCTCGCTCGCCAGTAGCTTCATCGACCAAACTGGGCAACGAATGCTGGCCGAGAAACCGCTCGCCCAGGCGGAAAATCTACAAAAGACAGTCTATTGACTCTTTCGAAGCGGCTTAGCGGCCCGGCGGCGGCCAAGTGGACGGGAGGCTAGGCGGACGGGAGGCTAGGCGGACGGGAGGCCAAGCAGCGAAGCCGCGCGGAGATGCATTGCCATGGCATTTGGGTGGCGCGGCTCGATTCAAGCTGGGCTCGTCGAAGTCGGCTCCCGCCGTCCTTGTACCCGAACGTGGCGCGAGGAATCCATATCGCCGCCAACCTCAACCAACGATGGCGTAAGCCCAAAGGCGATACTCAAACCGCGACGTGCACCCTATCGGGCGGAGCGGGGCGGCGCGATTCCTTCGGCCTCTCGCGCGTTCGTCCCGACGCTCATCCCGACGTTCGGCTTGACGGCCAACCACGTGCCAGCGAGACTGCCGGCACGACCCGCCAGGGATGCCGCCGCGGGCATCCATGCGAACTTTCCCGCCACCTGAACCCGCCCCTTCGCTTCCAAGTTGTCTCCCGTGTTATTGGAGTAGCTGTCATGGTGTCCGTTCGTCTCTTGGGCATCGCCCTGGCCATTTTTGTTTCGGTGGCGCCCGCATATGCGCAAGTCGTGATCCAAGGCGGCGCCCCGGGAGCCACGGCGGGCGGTTGGGCATACGCGAATCCGATGGGACAGAGCCTGCAGTATTTGCTCTATCCGCAGGTGAAGGAAGAGTTGGACTTGTTGCCCGATCAAATCGCGGCACTCGACAAAATCCGCAATGAACTCACCGTCAAGATGCAGGACGCTTATAAGGAACTCAAGGATGTTCCACAGGCTGATCGTCAAACCAAGTATCTCGAAGTGTACTCGCGGATGGGGGCCGACGCGGACAAACGTGTCGCGGAGGTGCTTTTGCCGCATCAAACGAAACGCATTCGCCAAATCGCTTTGCAGATGCGGCTGGCGAACTCGGGTTACGGTTCGTCCGCGGCGCTCAACGCGGACGATGTCGCGAAAGAGCTTGGCATCACCGCCGATCAGGTTGACGAGTTGAAGAAGCGGGAGGCCGAGCTTCGCCAGGAGATCCAGGATAAAACCCGCGAGTTTTACAAAAAGCTGAATGAGGAGTCTCGGGAAAAGCTGCTCGGCGTGCTGACTGCCGCCCAGCGTGAAAAGCTTAAAGAGCTGCAAGGGGACAAATTCGAGTTGAATCCTTACGCGCCGCCGCGGACCCAAAACCCAAAGAACGAGGAAAAGAAATAGTGGGTCGAGCAATTAGGGCTCGCGCTGGATGTCGTCGTAGAGCCGTTTCAGGATTCGCCGGACGGTTCGTTCGTTGACGCCGACTTCCCGGGCGATTTGCTTGAGCGATTCGCCCGAGGCGCGGCGGTAGGGAATCTCCCGCAGCCGTTCCGGATATTGCTTAACGAATTCGGCAACCCGCTCGTATTGTTCGCGGGCGTGGAAGAATTCGGAAGGGCGTGGCTGTCGTCGATCGCCGATCACGTCGCGGCCCGTATGGCCGTCTTCCAACTCAAGTAGCGTGCATTCGCGCCGCGAATCGCGTTTCTTCGTGTTCAGCGCGCGGTTCGCATCGCTGACCTTGTTATACGCGACCTGAACAAGGTAGCGGGCGAACTGCTCGGCGTCGGCGAGATTGGGCAATCGTTCGCATTTCGTGATGATCGAAGCCCAGGTGCTCTGGAGAAAATCGACCGAGTCATAGCGTTTTCGCAACCGTGGATGGATGACGCGGCGGATGGCGTTCCGCAGCCAATCGCCATAGGATTCGAACATGGCCGAAAACGCCTGCGGATCTCCACGTCGCAGACTGGCCAAGAGTCGGGGGAAAGTCTGCGTGCGGAACGCCGAGTGTTGGGGAAGTTTCTTGAGATACGACGCGCTGCCCACTCCCTGGTCCGTCGTCGAGTTGCCCGTTCCCGAGGATGACTTGGGCGGCACTTTCGACGGCAAACCCGTTGACGGCAAACCCGTTGACGGCAAACGCGTTGACGGCAAACGCGTTGATGGCAAACATGGGCCGCCCTGGGGGATTGCGGTCTTTTTCGACGACCGGGTGCTGAATGGCGGCCTCAAGGCCGGGCGGCGACAAGGACGCCCACGCTGGCGGCGATTTCGCGGGACAAACGGTCTCGGGGAAAGTCTCGCGGACAACGGTCGAGCTGCCCGGGTTGCTGAGGTTCGGCTCGACAGGGTTCCGCCTCCCGCCGTTTTCACCGTCGCCGTTTCTCCCGCCGCCATATCCCCCGCATTCAAGGCCCCCGCATTCACGGCCCCCGCATTCACGGCCCCCGCATTCGAAGCTACAGGAGCGTCGAGCGCTGGGGTTGGCGGGCGATCGCTCGCCGCTGATTCGATTGGATTAGCTGGCGGCGAGTTCCCTTGCGCGGGGAGACGGCGGGTGGCCGCGCCGTCCCTGATGTCGGCGGATCCCATCGAGAATGCCTCCTTGGCGTTTCGCGGCGGTGTATTCACCTGAGCGGATGGTCGGACGGTCCCATGTCACGCCACTAATGTAGCGGTGTTGATGGCACCGTCCAGTCGGTTTGATTCGCGCCGCCGCTTTCTTTCCGAAGCGGGGTCGCGTACGATGCTCGGTCAAAATTCAACGGTTACCCGCGACGCGGGCGTATTCATCCCAGGTAGGACAGCGGCTGATGGCGTCTTCCACTCAGGAATTGTTGTCGATCAACACGATCCGCACCCTTTCAATGGACGGGGTGCAAAAGGCGAACAGTGGCCATCCGGGAACCCCGATGGCGCTTGCGCCGGTCACCTACGCGATCTGGAATCACTCGTTGCGCTACGATCCGGCGGCGCCCCG
>JBIKVL010000753.1:0-3175 GCA_044356875.1 Pirellulaceae bacterium
ACGGTGGCGGAGCGGCGATCGCGCTCGGCCACGGTCCGTTGTCGAAAGCAAACGCAGCACAGGTGTCGCATGGCGATTCGCAGGCTCGGACAAATCCTGGTCGATCTCGGTTATATCACCGACGAGCAGCTCAAGCAGTTGCTCGAAGAGCAGGCTTCGCATCCGTCCGAGAAGATCGGCAAATTGGCCGAGGAAATGGGGTTGATCACGGACGAGCAGCTCACCATGGCGCTCGCCGAGCAGTTCAACATGCAGGTCTGCAACCTGGGCGAAATCCAGGTGCCGCGCGAGGTCGTGAAAGAGATCAACGACGCGATGGCGCAGATGTACAAAGTGGTGCCGATCAAGCTGGAGGACAATCAGCTGACGGTGGCCACTTCCGAGCCGCAGAATCTCGCGACGCAGGACGAACTGCGAACGCTGCTGGGCAAAGACATCCGCATGGTGGTCTGCACGCAGACCGACCTGAAAAAGGCCCAGGAGCGGTATTACGCCACCGAGGGGGACACGGTCGAAAGCATCATCTCCGAACTGGAGGACGATCAGGAGCTCAAGAAGGCCGCCGAGTCGATGAACGCCGACGGTCCGATCGACTTGACCAGCATGGAGCAGTTGGCCGACAGCGCTCCCGTCCGCAAGCTGCTCAACATGGTGTTGCTCTACGCGATCAAGGACCACGCGAGCGACATTCACTTGGAGCCGTTCGAAGAGGAGTTCCGCATCCGCATCAAGGCGGACGGCGTGCTGTACGAGATGGTGCCGCCGCCGCGGCATCTGGCGTTCGCCATCACCACTCGCATCAAGGTCATGGCGAACCTGGACATCGCGGAGCGGCGGCTGCCGCAGGACGGCCGGATCGAGTTGTCGGTTGGCGGCCACCCGGTCGATTTGCGGGTGAGCGTGCTGCCGACGCTCTTTGGCGAAAGTGTCGTCATGCGGGTGCTCGACCGGTCCGTCGTCTCGCTCGACTTGAGGAAAGTCGGCATGGACGCCGCCACGATGAAGGAATTCAAGGAGGTGCTCAACCGGCCCAACGGCATCGTGCTCGTCACCGGCCCGACCGGTTCGGGCAAGACGACCACGCTCTATTCGGCGCTCAGCGAATTGAACTCGGTCGAGGACAAACTGATCACGACCGAGGACCCGGTCGAGTACGACATTGACGGGATTGTGCAGATTCCGATCGACCACGACATCGGCGTCACGTTCGCGAGCTGCTTGCGGGCCATCTTACGGCAAGATCCCGACACGATCCTCGTCGGCGAAATCCGCGACCTCGAAACGGGCCAAATCGCCATCCAAGCGGCGCTCACCGGCCACTTGGTGTTCAGCACGCTGCACACGAACGACGCGCCGAGCACGATCACGCGGTTGAAGGATATGGGTGTTCCGACGTTCTTGATCACGGCGACCGTCGAGGCGATTCTCGCGCAGCGGTTGGTGCGCCGCATTTGCTCGCAGTGCCGCGAACCCACGCAGGTGACGGAAGAAATGCTGTGGGAATTGGGGTTGCCGCCCGAATACTCCGTCGGAAAGAAATTCTTCCGTGGCCGCGGCTGCGACCTGTGCAACAACACGGGCTACAAATCGCGTATCGGGCTCTTTGAGCTGATGATTATGAATGACGAGCTGCGTGACATGATCATGCGGGCCGTCTCCACGGACGAACTGCGGAAAGCGGCCCAGCGCTACGGCATGCGAACGCTCCGCGAATCCGGCCTCCACTATGTCCAAGAAGGCGTGACCACCTTGGACGAAGTCATTCGCGAAACCATCGTCGACTCGTAACGAAGCGTAACGAAGGATCCTTCCCATGCCCTGGTATGATTTCGAGGCGATGAACCAGACCGGCCAGGTCTTCAAGGACAGCGTCGAGGCCGCGACGCAGGACGAGGCGGAGACGATCATCCGCCAGCAGAACCTGTTCATCACCAAGCTCACGCCGAAAAAGCAGGCCACCGCCGCCGCCGTCAAAGGCAAGAAGAAAAAAACCCTGGCGCTCGGCGGCGCCAGCAGCAAGATCATGTGTACCTTCACGCGGCAGCTGTCCATCCTCCAGGACGCCGGCCTGCCCGTGCTCCGCAGCTTGAAAATCCTCGAAGCGCAGTCCAAGCCCGGCGCGTTGAAAAACGCCCTGATGGACGTCTGCGACGAAATCGAATCCGGTTCCACGCTGTCGGAAGCGATGGCCAAAGTGCCCAAGGTCTTCAGCCGCCTCTACATCAACATGATCAAGGCGGGCGAGGCGGGCGGCGCGCTCGAAGTCATTCTCCGCCGCTTGGCCGACTTCATGGAACGCTCCGAGTCGCTCAAACGCAAAGTCAAAGGCGCGATGATCTACCCGGTCGTCGTCATCAACGTCGCCATCGGCATCTTGACCTTCATCATGATCAAGATCGTCCCCGTGTTTCAGAAGATGTTCGAGGAATTCGAACTGAAGCTGCCGCCCCCGACGGAGATCCTGATCAAGGTCTCCGAGTACGTCTTCAAATACTTTTATTTCTTCCCCCTGTTCCCGCTCGTCATCTGGCTCTCCATCAAAATCATCCGCAAGTTCAACGCCGGCAGACTCGGTTGGGACCTGTACATGCTCAAGCTGCCCGTCCTCGGCAACTTGGTGGAAAAGAACATCCTTGCGCGAACCACCCGGACCCTTGGCACTCTGGTGTCCAGCGGCGTGCCCATTCTCGAAGGCCTGACGATCACCCGCGAAACGTCCGGCAACGCGATGTTCGAGATGATCTACGGAAAAGTGACCGACGCCATCCGCGAAGGCGACACGATCGCCAAGCCGATGCGGATCTACTCGCAGCCGCCGTTCCATCCCGTCGCCGCGTTCTTTTGGTTCATGACCGGCGCCATTCCTTTCAGCTTCATCCTGTTCATTCCCAAAGTCGCGATCTGGGGCCTTTACCTTTCGGTTGGCGGCGGCGTTCTATCCGTGCTCTTCTACTTGATGCGGATGAAGACGCGGGTGATCGACGAACTGGTCGTGAACATGGTCGACGTCGGCGAGGAAACCGGCGAACTCGACACCATGCTCTACAAGGTCGCCGACTACTACGACGAAGAAGTCAGCACGCTCACCGACGGCTTGGTCAAGTTGCTCGAACCGATGATGATCGTCTTCCTGGGCGGCGCCGTCGGCTTCATCGTCATCTCGCTGTTCATGCCG
>JBIKVL010000754.1:0-3174 GCA_044356875.1 Pirellulaceae bacterium
AGCTCTCGCTCTGGATGAACACGGATGGCACAAGAAACGGAGAATTCCAATAGCAAAATGTGTACGCCGCATTCTCCGTGAGTGAGTCAGCAGTTCTCGATGTTCGACGATATATCGAGAATGAACAGGACCCCCATCGCAAAATGACATTTCAGAATGAGTTGCGTGCTTTGCTAACACGTCGACCATCCAAGCGGGCACTGACGCCGAGCACGACGCGTACGTCCCTTGTCCGGCAATTGTCTTGCCACTTCTTGGCAATCGAATTTGCTCGTCTGTTGAACGGTTTCCTGTCGGCATATCGAGGGTGTGCAACGCATCGACGCCTGCGTCTGAAAACCAGCTTCTCATCTTGCGTGGCAACTGCGCATCGATCAGAAACTTCACGGGGTCACCGACTGGAGTCGCCGGGATTGCGTAAGCCGCGCGGCCCAGGCGAGGGCAGCCAACAGGTCTTCTTTCTCCAGATCCTCATAATCTTCCAGGATCTCCGGGATGGTCATCCCTGAACTGAGCAATTCCAGCAGATTTTGGACCGGATACCGCATTCCACGAATGCAGGGTTGTCCATGGCAAACAGCCGGATCAATCGTGATTCGAGTCAGTAGGGTGCTCATGATTGGCTTGCCGCGTGTGTCTCTGGAATCCTCGCCGGGTTCAACTTACGCCCGGCCTATCCTGAATTCAATCCGAGTTGTTTCAAACGATAGCAAACCGGGCTTCTGCCCCATCGATTTCAGTCGCGTAAGGTTTGCGCCTTCAGGGCAATGGACATCGGGGGGGCGGTTGCCCTAGGGCGACGCTAGGCGGCTGCGCCGCTTCGCTCTGCCCTGGGCTGAATTGTTGCCGCTCTTCGGGGCTCGTAAACGCGACTGCGCTGAGCGTCTACGCTACTCAGGGCGGCGATACGCGGCCATGCGGAAGAATGCGGACCACAGAGTGGTCCGCCATGACGGGGATAACGATCCCCGGGAAGACTGAGTGCGGGCGAGAGGAGTCGAACCTCCACGACCTTACGGCCACAGGAACCTGAATCCTGCGCGTCTGCCAATTCCGCCACGCCCGCATCGACGTGAGAAGGAAAGAGATAATAAGCGGCGCTACCGGGGCTCGCAAGGGGACCGCCGATTCCGCGGTGGCGATTTAAGACCGCCGGTCCGCCTAGTAGCGCGGCACGGAAGGATCGATCGTCAAAGACCACTGTTCGATCCCGCCCGCCATGCTCTGCGCGTGCGGAAAGCCGACGCTTCGCAACCACCGAGCGACTCGAAGGCTTCGGCCTCCGTGGTGGCAATGCACGACGATATGTCGGTCCCGCTGGTCCGCGAGTTCCTCGACACGCTGCGCGATCTCGCTCATCGGCAGCAACCGCGCGCCGGCGATCCGAGCGGTCTCGAATTCGCTGGTCTCGCGGCAGTCGAGCAGCACGAAGTCGGATTGCTCGTCGAGCATCCGTTTGACGGACGCGACGTCGATTTCCCACGGCCTTGGATCGGCGGGAGCGTTCATGTTAGATTCCCGAAAAGTCTTGGGGCGGAACTGTCTGCGGCATCGTCCCGCAAGGCCGCCGTCGACGCAACCCGGCATTTCACCGCTCCGAGCCCGTTTCCAATCATGCCCGACACCGCATCGCTCGAACGCGATCGCAATCGCCAGTTCGCTCGCCAAATCGTGGAACGTCTCCGCCACTGCGGCTACGAGGCGTACTGGGCGGGCGGGTGCGTGCGCGACGCCTTGCTCGGGCGGGTCCCGAAAGACTACGACGTCGCCTCCAACGCCCGGCCGGAAGAGGTCCGCGAGGTGTTTGGGCAGCGGCACACGTTGCCAATCGGCCAGGCGTTCGGCGTCATTACCGTGCGGGGCGAACGGGGAATCGCCCCGGTTGAAGTGGCGACATTCCGGCGCGACGTTGGGTACAGCGACGGCCGCCACCCCGACAGCGTCGTGTTCAGTTGCGCCGAGGAAGACGCGCAGCGGCGCGACTTCACCATCAATGGCATGTTCTACGACCCGATCGCCAACGCCGTCGTCGATTTTGTCGGCGGCCAGCAAGATCTGGCCGCGGGCGTGGTTCGCGCGATCCGCGATCCCCGCGAACGTTTCCACGAGGACAAACTGCGGATGCTGCGCGCCATCCGCTTCGCGGCCACGTTCGGCTTCGCGCTCGAAGCGAACACGTTGGCCGCGATCCGCGAACTGGCGCGCGAAATCGTGATCGTCAGCGCCGAACGGATCGCGGCCGAGATGCGTCGCATTCTCCCGCATTCGACCCGACGACGCGGCGTTGAACTGTTGAGCGCCGCTCGGCTGTTGCCGGTGCTGATTCCCGAATGGTCGGCCCACGACCCCGAGGCGGCATCGATCGGACCGCCGCCAGAATCGCTGGCGACTGTCGCGACTCGTTCCACGAACCTCAGCTCGCACTGGAACCGCACACTGGAACTCCTCGATCGGTTGCACAACCCCGAGTTCCCCGCTGTGCTCGCCGCGTTGATTCATACCGTGGTCGCAGAGGATGAATGCGACGAAGTGGCAACGCGAGCGGAAACGATCTGCCGCCGCTGGAAGCTGTCACTCGACGAGATCCATCGGACCGCTTGGCTCCTCCAGCATGCGCGTCAAGTGATCGCTGGCCCAGAACGAGCTTGGCCGCGGCTGCAACCGCTGCTTGTCGCGAGCGGTGCCGGCGAGTTGGTCGACTACGCGGAAGCGCTGGCTCAGGCGGAACGCCTGCCGACGGATGGTATCGCGTTCTGCCGGGAAAAAATGTCGCTCCCGGCCGCGGAGCTGAACCCTGCTCCGCTGATCGACGGCGCCGAGCTGAAACGATTGGGACTGTCGCCCGGCCCGCGCTTTCGAGTGCTGCTCGAGGAGATCCGCGACCGGCAACTACTTGGCGAATTGAAAACGACAGCCGAAGCGATCGACTATATCCGTCGTCAATTTCGCGGGGAAGTTCCGAAGTAGGACCATTCATCTCATCAGCCGGATCGCGCCAGCGGCCGGTTCTAGGCGGACTCGGCATGAACCGCACGAAAACCGGCAGCTTGCGCTGAGCCGGCTAATGAACCGGCAGCTTGCGCTGAGCCGGCTGATGAACCGGCAGCTGGCGCCGGGCCGGCTAATGAACCGGCAGCTTGCGCTGAGCCGGCTAATGAACCGGCAGCTGGCGCT
>JBIKVL010000755.1:0-3170 GCA_044356875.1 Pirellulaceae bacterium
GAGATCGTCTCGCACGGCGGACAGATCACGTCGTCGGCGGTGATTCGCGGCAAGAACGGCACCGACCTGCCGAAGCTGGTGATCGAGTCGTGGGGCAACCGCGTGGCCTCGGGGCCGGCCGCCGGTTTGTACTCGTTCCGCTCGGACGCCGACAACGGCCTCTACTATTCGACCCGAGGCGACGGCCATCTGCCGGCCGCCCGCGCCGCCGGCGCGCTCTACTACCGCGTGGTGAACAACGCGTTGCAAGCGGTCACAGGCGATATCGCGGCGCTTCAATTGCTGCCGTCGGCCGCCGTGCTACAGGATCAGTTGGACGAAGAGACCGGCATGTTGCGGTTCCGCTCGCCGAATGGCCAACTGTACCTGCGCGGCCGCGACGCTGGCACACCGTACTACCGCTGGCAGGATGTGGCGACAGGCCGCTACGCGTTCCTCGCGCAGAATGACTCGACGGGCCAAATCGGCGTGTTCTACGGAACGAACGCCGACCCGATGCAAGGCGCGATGTACGCGGCCGACAATGCGACGCAGCTCTCCGCGGCGGCGCGTGGCCTGCTGAGCCAGTTTGAACGGCGCTTAACGGCGCTCGATCCGGCCGCCGAGGCGGCGACCATCAGCAGCCTCACTCCCGACCTGCTGTCGTTCCCGGGCGGCAACCTGCGGTTCACCGGCGGTTCACTCGGACCGGTCCGCGATCTGCTCGCGCTGCGGGCGAACGGCGACCTATCGGCCGACTTCGGTCGGACGACCTGGACCGCGACGGCCGCGAACAGCGTGGTCGAAATCGTGGCTAGTGGCGAAGTGAGCCTCGACGCGAACATTCGCGCCAACGGCGAAGTGTCGATCCGCGCGACAGGCCTCTTCGCCGCGGATGGAACGCGAATCGATGGCGACATCGTGATGACGGGCGATATCCGTGGCCAGTCGGCCGCCGACTCGCTGCTTCGCACCTACATCAACGCCGACCATAACGCGCAGATCAGCGTCGTGATCGTGAGCCGCGACCTCGTCGAGTTGCGAGCGGTCGACCAACTGTTGGTGACTGAAGGTTCGCAGCTGTCGGTGTCTTCGGCCACCGGCACTTTGGATATCAAGGCGGGTGAGACACTGTTGCCCAATGGGCTCGAGATGCGGACCGACGGCATGGTGCGGATCGAGGCGACCGACAGCGACTTGCTGGTGTCGTATCCGCAGCTCAGCGGCTACTCACAGCCGTTCGCCAGCGGCCTCGAAGCGATCGCGTTCTATGATTTCGAGGGCTATGTCAACCTGACGGTGCGCGATTCGTTCCGCTTCGAGTCCGGCCGCCACCTGCAAGGCGTGTACAACTTGAACGTGACGTCAGCGGCGGGCACGATCGCCTACGAGACGGGCGGCAACGCCACGATCAACGGCGGCTCAACGCTGCGGGCCGACGGAGCGGTCACGATCGACACGCTCGGGTATGTCGACGAATTGGGCCGCGATCGGATCGGCGATATCAGCGTCGAGGGCGCGATCCTTGGATACACTTCGGCGAACTCGCTGAAGCAAGTTGATTTCGACGCGAACGGTTACGTGAACCTGGATGTCGATATCAAGGCGAGCGACCTCGTCCGCTTCCACGCGACGGAAATGATCGCGGGGCTGGATCGGCACAAGGTGCAGGTCTCCGGCAGCCAGGGCGTGATCGACGTCGAGGCGGAGAAGGGGAATATCGAGCTCAAGCCGTTCTCGGACGCCTACGGCATCTACTCGGCGGGCACGGTGTCGATCCGCCTGCTCGGCGACAACTCGCTGCTGCTCACGCAGTCGGGCACCGGCATCTGGGGCGCGGGCGGCGTGACGCTCCGCGCGGACAAGATGGCGCTCAACGGCGTCGTCTATGCGGGCACGGCGACGGTGTCACTGGAAGCGAACGCCGGCGTGGCGACGATGATCGGTCCGCAATTGAACGAACGGGTCGATACGCTGGAGCTGTCGGCTGGCGAATTGTCGCGGCTGACGTACGGCACGCTGCGGCTCGGGTCGGAGACGGCCGGCACGTTCACGTTGAACGAAGGGCTGACCATGCCCGCTGGCAAGACGCTGCATCTGTTGTCAGGCGCGGCGATCAACGCGTCGGCGGCGGCTGTTTCGGCTTCGCGCCTCGCCCTCACGGCGGGCGGCGGCATCATGCTGACGAACGCGGGCAACTCGCTCGAATTGATCGGCTTGATCGCGGGCGACGACGTGACGATCAACAACGGCGGCGCGCTCCGCTTCGGCAATGTCGATGGCGTGAACGGCTTCTTTACGGCCAATCACAGCATCGTGGTCAACGCGCCATCGGTGCGTTACGAATCGACCGTGGACCTCGGAGGCAGCACGATCCAGACGTCGGCGGCTGTCGACGTGACCGGCTCGACGCTGATGCTGAATGTCGAAGGCTGGGCTCCGAGCGTCGGGACCGAATGGACCATCGTGAACAACCAGTCAGCGACGCCGGTGACCGGCATCTTTACTGGCATGCCGGACGGTTTCGTGCTGCGGGGCGCGTCGCTCAGCGGAGCGAACGCGCGTGTGGCGGAGAGCGGACGAGTGGGCATTCGGTCGGCGACCGAGTTGCTGTTCCAACTGAACTACAGCGGCGGCGACGGCAACGACGTGGTGATCACCGCGCTCGATCCGCTGAATCCACGGCTCACGGGCACATCGAACGGCGACTTCTATGTGCTGCGTCGCAACGGCGCGAACTTCGAGCTGTTCCGCGCGTCTTCGCCGAACCCGACGAACTTGATCTACAGCGACTCGCTGGCATCGCCAATCAACTTGATCATCAACGGCGTCGGAGCGGACGACTCGCTGGTGGTCGACTTCGCGAACGGCAGCCCGATGCCGGGCGGCAGTTTGACGTTTAACGGAGCGACGTCGGGCGCCACGCCGACCGCCGACACGGTCGAGTTGCGTCGTGGCTCGTCGAGCGGCCTGTTCCACACGATCACGCATAGCCAATTGGGGACGACATCGCGTCACATCTCGCTTGATCCGGACGGTTCGGGCGGGGCGGCCGCTTCGCTCATGACCGTGTCGGTGTCGACGGCGGTGATCGACAACTTGGACGCGACGGCCCGCGTGTTCGCGTCGCAGATGGGCGACGAAACGGTGACGCTGCGCGATATCGCGGACAGCAACGGACTGCAGATGGA
>JBIKVL010000756.1:0-3167 GCA_044356875.1 Pirellulaceae bacterium
TTCCGCAGCGACTCGACGATCGCTCCGAGCTTGCCCAATCCGACTTCAAGCAGTTCGCGTTTTTCCGCAGGAACTTCGACGCCCAACTTGGGAAGCCGTCGGACTGTTAGCGGATTGTTGTCCGCCGGTCCGTCCGCAGCGGCATAGGGCAGAGTCCCGGCCATGAAAGCCAGGCAGAAGACAACCAACGCGAGTCGCAATTCCCGCGCATTCGAAAGAACAGCAACGCTCATGACTCCGCCTCGCAGTGCTTCACCCAGGAAACGCTCGGCCCCGATGGCCGAGCGGGATGGTAGCACATTTTGCGAGGGTAGATCGCCGCGTTGCTATCGCTTCGCTTTGTCCAAATCCGGATTCGCGGCGTCGCGAGGCACAGGCGTGTTGATCGGCGTCGAGGGTGGAACCGGCTGGGTGTCGCGATTGCCTTCGGTCACACCCTGCGGCAGCGAGCCGTCGGAAAGGCCTTGGTTGCGGAACTCGAGTCGCGAAACACCCCGTCCACGGTAAACGTCCAGCTTGATTCTCCGCGAGCGGCGTTCGAGCAGCTCGTCGAGCGTCCGCGGACTGGAAGTGGCCACGAACTGATCCGCGTCACCAGGATTTCGGAGCGCGAGCGTCAAGACACCGTGACCAGCGACGATTTGTAGAGCGGCTGCCTGTTCGGGGCGCACCGCGACGGTCAACTGATGCCGCCCCGAAGCGGCGGCCGTCTTGGTGCCTTCGGAAGTCTCCGCGTTCAGGGCGAGAACCTTGACAGCTTCCATTAAGGGAACCGTGGTCTCGGGAAGATCGCCCTCGTCGTCCTTGTTGGCTCGGAAGAGGATATCCACGAACGAGCCAGCGGTGGTAAAGCCAGCCACAGCCGCATCGATCTCGACCGTAAACGTGACCGCCCGATAGCCTGGCTCGAGCAATTCGCTGACGTTTGGACCTTGGCCATCGGCATAGAAGTCGCCAGGTTCGAAGCTCTTGCCCTTCTTAAGTGGAGTCCGCAACGTCCGACCGACAATTTGCGGTGTTCGATTCATGAATGGCTTGTCGAAGCCTTGCTTCCTGACCTGCTCGCTAGTCAGTCGCAGAATTCCGACATCGCCGAGCGTGACACGGCGGCCCGCCGGCAAGTCAAATGCGGCGACAGGAACCGTAACGAGTTCAGGCTTTTTTTCTTCCTTGGCTGCGACAGGCGGAGGCTTGAGCAACTGCTTGCGAACGACATAGGCGGCGAGCAATCCAAACAGGATCGCAGCCACACCCGCGATCACCGTGCCGGCACTTACACGATTCATGTTCCCCATCCTTGCGGCACCGCCGCTGGCATCGATCCGTCACTTTCCCTGCGATAAACGGCGCTGCTAGCCGTGAGTCCAAGTCAGGACTTTCAACGCAACAAAACCCCATGTCGCCACACAAACAGGCACCGCGAAAGGGATCAGCGTGCGGCCGCGGGCCCGCGCTGGCAACATCTGACCATCCGCTGGCTTGCCGAGCGACCGCCCAAAACGTCCGGGAGCAAGCGATCGAGCCGCGATGATTCCAACCGTCATTATGATCGCGACCAACACGCCACCCAGGAAAATGAACGTCGTGCCGACAACCCCAACCCAGGTGCCCACGGCTCCCATTAGCTTGACATCGCCACCGCCACCGCCTCCGATCAGCCAGAGCACGAGCATCACTCCGAAGCCAACACCGAAGCCGGCGAATGCGAATCCAAGGCCACTTAACCCCGAGTTCCACAGGTGGAACGCCAAAGCCAGTGCGAATGCGGAAACGGTGAGTGCGTTGGGAATGCGTCGGCTTCGAAGGTCGGTAACGAGCGCAGCCACAGTGAACCCACACAGGGCAAGGGTCCAGACCAGCACGGTTAGCAATGGCCAATCTTTCATGCGACACCTCGGTAGCACACACGACAAATAGAATAGCCGCCGGCGCGGACCACGTTGCACCCACTGGTTGATCGCCTAGCGCCCCACCCATACTTGAGACTCATGGAACTCGTCCGCACAACTTGCCAGTCTTGAGCGCGACATCGCGGACCATGAGGGTGACGCCGAGCCTCCGGGAACGACGATGGGCGGCCGTTGGCCGCCCATCGCATTCCTATCGGTACTACGCGTAGCAGCGCGAATTACGTCGACGGTAAGTTAACGCTACGAGTGAACAAGTCGGCCTCGTTGGTCACAACGCCGTCGAAGGTGATGCAGTTGTCCGCAACACCGGCCGCGTCGTTGTCCGAATCGCACTCATCGGTGCCATCCAAGAAATTGAAGCCAGCCGTATTGGCGTTGTGGCCGACCACACCGTCAATCGAATAGCTCTGGTTGACATCCTGAATCGCGCCCGCCACATCGGACAGCTCGCTGACCACGCCATCGCGAACCGCCGCGAGGCCGACGAGCAATCCGATCACCGCAACTGTGGCCACCAAAATCAACTCGGCGGAGACAACGAACCCCGCTTCGTCGTTCCACAATCGGTTCCAACTTTTCAAGTTATGCTCCTCTTAAAACTCTAGTGGTCGGCACGATCGCCTCATGTCGACCTGACTCCATCTAAATCAAAATGGATTGAGTCGCCCCGGCAGGAGCGACTCAACCCGTTACGATATCGCCACGAGGCGATTTGCTTGACTACGTGGACGGCAAATTCACACTGCGGGTGAACAAGGTGGCTTCGTTGGCGACGACACCGTCAAAGGTGATGCAGTTATCCGCAACACCGCCCGCATCGTTATCCGAATCGCACTCGTCCGTTCCATCGAGGAAATTGAAACCAGCGGTGTTGGCATTGTGGCCAACCACGCCATCGATCGAGTAGCTCTGATTGACGTCTTGGATGGCGCCCGCCACGTCCGACAGTTCGCTGATCACACCGTCGCGGACGGCAGCCAAGCCGACCAACAAGCCGATGACCGCAACGGTCGCCACCAGGATCAACTCCGCCGACACCACGAAACCCGCCTCGTCATTCCAAATCTTGCGAACTAGACTCATCTCGACTCTCCCGTTAAGAAAACCAACCCACTAACACAGTTTCTAAACAACCCTTGCCATCGGGTGCTGGTTGGCCAGCTCACGCTCCGTGGAACAGCGAACTTGCCGGCAAGACTATTCAAGACACCGTTGGCGATGTCGTCGAAAGCTTAAAACTGAAAACTACGGTATCGG
>JBIKVL010000758.1:0-3162 GCA_044356875.1 Pirellulaceae bacterium
TCGAATGATGGGCGGCAGCTTTGATGCCCGCGAGTTCCTTTCGGCAACTACGGCGCCGGCGTATGAAGCCGTCCATACCCTGCTTGGAAAGGAAATCGATCCCGGGCGCCCCTTGGTGTTCAACGACGATGAGCAGTTGTTGGACCGATGGATTGCGGCTATTGTCGCGGACATTCGAGGAAAAGGCCGGTTGCTTCAAGCCATCGCGTAGCTGACAGATGCCGGTGGCAGACGCGTAGTCGAGCGAGCTCTGTCTAGTTGAGGGCGGGATGAATATCGCGAATCATCTTGTTGGCGCCGCGAAGCTGTTCCCACGGCGTCTCGCGTTGCTATTCGAAGAACAGGAATGGAGTTACGAAAGCCTGCATGAATCGGTTGCGCGATTCGCGACCGGTCTGCGGCGCCTTGGAGTCTCCCGGGGAGACCGCGTCGCCCTGATGGTGCCCAACATTCCTGGCTTCGCGATCGCCTATTACGCCACGCTTTGGGTCGGCGGAATCGCCGTCTCGGTCAACACTCGCGCGACCCGGGACGAGGTGGCGTTTATCCTGGACGACGCCTCGATCAAAGCGATCGTCACTACTGAGGAACTGCGCGACCGGATTCCGAGTGTTGTTCCCGGACGTTCATGGCCTGTGATTCGTGTGGAAGGCGAAGCGGGCGGTGATCTATCGCTGGGGCAGATGCAGCGCGAAGCGCCGATGGCGGTTCCCCCAGAGGACATGGATCGCGATGATCCGGCCGCCATTCTCTACACCTCCGGGACCACGGGAACGCCCAAGGGGGCAACTCTTTCCCAGGGTAACCTGGTCTCGAACGTTTGGTCCTTCGTCCACAACTGCGGTATCCGCTTCCACGACAAGATTCTGTTGCAGTTGCCCCTATTCCATTGTTTTGGGCAAAACGCCCTGCTCAACACGGCCGTTTTTACAGGGGCAACGATTGTCTTGCAGCGTTCGTTTCGGCCGGATTCTGCGCTGCGCGCCATCACCGAATGCGAAGTGACCATGTTGTTCGCGGTTCCAACCATGTTCGCCGCGATCCTTGATCGGGCGGAACCCGCGCAGATGAAGTCGGTTCGGTACTTTTTTTCGGCGGCGGCGCCGTTACCGGCCGAAGTGGAGCGGCGGTGGCGCGAAAAGTTTGGGCGCGAGATCTATCAGGGCTATGGTCTGACAGAAACATCGCCCTTTGCCAGTTACAACCACTTCCAGCAATATCGATTTGGGTCGATTGGAACTCCGATCGAGAATGTTGAAATACGAATAGTGGATCCGCGCAGCGGGCAACCGGCGCCGCGGGGCGAGTTGGGCGAGATCGCGATCAAGGGACCGAATGTGATGCTTGGGTATTGGAACCGTCCCGAGGAAACAGCCCAGGCAATTCGCCATGGATGGTTCCACTCGGGCGATCTTGGTATCCAGGATAGCGATGGCTACCTTTATATCGTCGACCGCATCAAGGACATGATCGACGTGGGAGGCATGAACGTTTACCCCGCCGAAGTGGAAAACGCGTTGTATCGCCATGCGTCGATCGGCGAAGCCGCTGTTTTCGGGGTGCCGGATACACTGATGGGCGAGCGAGTTTGCGCGGCGGTGGTCGTTAAAACGGGCTTCAAAGTCACGGAGGAAGAACTCGTCCAACATTGCGCCGAGAATCTCGCGGATTTCAAAGTGCCTCGAACGATCGAGATTGTGCGCGAGTTGCCCAAAGGACCATCCGGCAAGATACTCAAGCGAGTTCTGCGGGAACGGGACGCGACGAGACAGCGACGCCAGGAGCAGTTGCCTTTCGCGGAACAATGCCTAATGGCGGGAGCCGAGGAGCGGCGACGGCTTCTTCTCGGTTTCCTCTCCGCCCAGGTGGCCAAGGCGCTCCGGATCCCCGCCGAGCAGATCGACATGGACGAACCGCTGTCGGATTTGGGTCTGGAGTCGTTGATGGCTGTGGATGTGGCCGCTCATGTCCGCGCCAAAGCGGGATTCGAGTTGACCGCCTTGTCGCTTGTGGGTGGCGACACGCTTCGCCAAATCGCCAATGCAATGGCTTTAGCGATCGGGCGGACGCGGACGACAGCGAACGAGCCGTCCGTCCGCGAAACTGACGCGTTCGATGACGCAAGTTCGACGAAGGGACAACGCGACGATGGAATTGACGAATGAGACGGGCCTTTCAAGGCTGGAATCGGGAATGGAGTGCTGGTCCGCTGGGTTGGATTTCCATGCCATGGCCGAAACGTTCGGCACCCCGACCTATATTTTCAACGCGACGCGATTGCGGGACAACCTCGATTGTTACTTGCGGTTCGTGACGCAAGCCGACCGGGTGTTTTATCCCGTAAAGGCGAATCCTTCGTTCGCGGTGCTGCGGCGGCTCGCCGATTTCGGCTGCGGCATGGATTGCGCGTCGCGCGATGAGGTGGACGCCGCATTGATGGCCGGTGTTCCCTGCCGGCGCCTCTCTTATAATACGCCAGCCCCTGAGTTTGGCTTGATTCGCAATCTATTGCGGTCGGGAGCGACCGTCGTGGTCGACTCGGAGGGACTGCTGGCCCGCATCAGCTCGAAGATTCCAGCCGCGCAGATGAACGGTTCGCTGGCGTTGCGGGTGAATCTGGACGCGGTGGGTGACTATCGACAGCAGTTTGATTGGAAAGAAATGGTCAACCATGGATCCAAGACAGGCAAGTTTGGGATACCGGCGGAACGCATCGTCGAAGTGCTGAAAGGCTGCGTCTTGCCTGTTGTCGGCCTTCACGTTCATGTGGGCACGATGATGGACAACCTGACGACATTCGAGAATGTGATCGGTGTTCTCCATCGTCTCATGGATGACATCCATGCCCAGACCGAGCATCGGATCGCGGTTCTGAATCTGGGTGGTGGCCTGGGTATTCGTTTTGTTCCCGGCCAATCGTTCCCCTCGGTCGATTGGTTCGCGGATCATCTCGCTTCGCTGAAACGGCAAGGCGTCGCCTACTGCGTCGAACCGGGACAGTCTTTGGTGGGCGACACGATGGGTTTATTGACGCGGGTGGTCGCGATCAAGGAGATGCGTGGCAGGCGATGGGCGATCCTTGACGTTGGATCGGACCAGTTGATGAAAATCACAACTCTGTCGTGGCGCCACCAACTGCTCGATCAGCGCCATGCGCCCCTG
>JBIKVL010000757.1:0-3162 GCA_044356875.1 Pirellulaceae bacterium
AACGAATCGGACGCGCTGGTGGAATTCACCGTGAGGCGCCCGTTGTCCGCATTCATCCGCACCGTGAGACTCGCTGCCGCTTCCGTGGAAGGCGCCCAACGCGTCCCGGCGAAACGAGTGCTCGCCACGACGTAGCCGGAAACGCCGTAAGACAGCGTCGCGCTATCCGCCCTGCCGGGCAGATTCAGGGTCAAGAGGCGGGCGTTGATCAACGAGAGCGGCGGAACCTGACCCTCGATCTCGCGGAAAACAATCGGTCCACGGGCGCCCGCCACCGCCACCGTCCCGCTGAACAACGCCGTCGACGCCGTCGCGTAGGTGACGGTCGCGGCGGCGGCGGCGGTCGTCACAATCTCCAGCCGATCGGCGTCCGCCGCCGACATCCCCGCGTCGTAATCGATTCCGCCCGTCGGAGTTGGATCGCCCCCCGTCCAATCGATAACCACCACATCGTTGCCGCCGCGCAACGCGATCGCGATTCGGCCAGTCACGCTCGCTCGCGGCACCGTGACCGAATTGCCGCTTACCGTCACCCCCGCCGACGCGGACGCGATCCCATCGGGCGAACTTATTACGATGTTGGCGCCGCTCGCCGTGATCGCCACTTGGTCGTTGACCGCGCCCAGCGTGTCGTTGAGTAGCAGATTGCCTTGCCCATCCAACGATGCGGCGAGCGAAGCCGCGAGCAAGCTCCGGCCCTCCAGCGACTCTATCTGGCCCAGCCGACGATTGCGGCGGGCTTGGCGTGAGCCGCCGCGACCCAAAACGTCGCGCTTCGGAACCCGTCGTCGAAACATCATACGCAACTCCACGTGGCTAAACGCCCAACCCGCGGGCGGCGATGGTCGGCGGACTAGGAGAATTGGAACTTGTCGGAGTCGGGCTTCGAGGTGACGCCGGTGAGTCGAATTTCCTTGCCGCTGGCGCCGAGCGTCAACTTCCAGACGCCGCTGGTCCCATCGAACAGGATCTCGTCGTAATCGACTCCGTAGCCGGCAAGCAGCAGCGTGTCGTCGGCGAAGTCATCGACGATATCCAGTTCGCCGCGGTCCGCCGTGCTCGATTCAAACCGGAATAGATCGACGCCGCCACCGCCGTTCAACGTGTCTTGGCCAAGACCGCCGAGGATCAAATCGATTCCACCGCCGCCAAAAATCCGGTCGACGCCAGCGCCGCCATCCAAGTAATCGTCCTCGCCGTAGCCGTAGAGCACATCGTTGCCATCGCCGCCCAGGATCGAGTCGACGGCGTCGCTGCCGTGAATTGTGTCGCCGCCGCCACCGCCGTCGATCGTGGTGACGCTGTCCAGGAGAACGAAGGCCGTCGCGTCGTCGTTCGACCGGAAATCGAGGATATTCGCCGAGTTGTTTCCGAGGATCCGGGCGTTGTTCGCGTAGATCGCTTCGATACCATTCAATGTCCCCAGGAACTCGTTGAGCACGAGGTCGGGGTCGGCGGAGTCGGCGCCGATGTTGGTCAGGCGGTCGTCTTCGCCAGCGCCGCCCACAAAGCTGTCGTTCTCCGCTTCGCTCGCCTGGGCTTGGATGTTGTCGTCGCCCGCGCCCGCGTCGATGACATCGTCACCCGCGCCGCCGTCCAGCACGTCGTCGCCCCCGTAGGCGTAGAGGATATCCGCGCCACCGCCGCCGAGGATCGTGTCGGCGCCATCGCCGCCATAGATTGTGTCATCGCCGCCAAGTCCCTCGATGGCGGCGACGTTCAACAGCGAGGCGAAGGTCGGCGTCGTGGTGTTGGTGCGGAAGTCGAGCGTATTGGCGATGCCGGTGCCAACGATCTTCGCGTTCTGGGCATCGATCGTTTCGATGCTGTTCGCGGCGGCGATGAAGTTCGCCAACTCGAGGTCGGCGGGCGTCGTGGCCGTGTCGATATTCACCAGCGAGTCGGCCCCGTTTCCACCTTGGAGGGAATCGCCGGAAGACTCGGCGCCTTGCGTTTGGATCGTGTCGGCGCCGTCGCCGGCATTGATCGTGTCGGCGCCCGCTCCGCCGTTGAGCAGATCGTCGCCGTCAAAGCCGTAGATTTGATCGACACCGTCGCCGCCGCGGATCGTGTCCGCGTTGGCGGTGCCGTAGATCACATCGTTGCCGCCCAGGCCGTCGATGGACGCGACATTGGACAACGTGATGAAGGTCGGCGTTTCGCCCGTTGTGCTGCGGAAATCGAACGTGTTCGCGTTGGCGTTGCCCACGATGCTGGCGCCCTTGGCGTCGATCACCTCGATGCTGTTCGTCGAGGCGGTGTAGCCGCTTAACACCATGTTGTCCGCCGCGGCGCCGCCGTTCGACAGCGTGTCGGTTCCGGATCCGCCCACCATCGAATCGCCGTCACCCTCGGTGGTTTTCACCAGGAACGTGTCATTGCCAGCGCCCGCTTGGAGCGTATCGGCTCCGGCCCCGCCGGACAGAATATCGTTGCCATCGCCGCCGTCGAGCGAATCCACATCGCCAAATCCGTAGAGGACGTCGTCGCCAGCGCCGCCAATGATCGAATCGACTCCATCCGACCCGTAGACCGTATCGTTGCCGCCGCCCACATCGATCACCGTCACGTCGGTCAACTTGGTCAGCAGCGGAAGATCGGTAAGCCGGAAGTCCAAAAGATTGTCGTTGTTGTTGCCGACAAGTTTGGCGTTGTTTCCGTCCAGTTCCTCGATCGACGAAGTGCGGGCGTTGAAGGTGTAAAGGACCAAGTCGGTCGTGCCGACGTTGACCAGCTTGTCGTTCCCCGCATTGCCAAAGATGGAATCGCCAACGGACTCGGTGTGCTGCGTGCGGATTTCATCATTGCCGTCGCCGCCATACAGGGTGTCGGTTCCCACGCCGCCATCCATCGTGTCGTTGCTTGCGCCGCCTTGGAGCGTGTCGTTGCCTTCGCCTCCCAGCAGCGTGTCGTTACCTTCGCCGCCATCCAGCGTGTCAATCCCGGCGAGGCCGACCAGGGAATCGGCGCCATCGCCGCCCACGAGCAGATCGTCGCCGTCGCCGCCATCGATGGTGTCAGCGCCGCCTTGCCCATAAATGGTGTCGTTCCCCGCGCCACCGCTGATGGAGTCGGCCGCGTTGCCCGCGACGATGAAGTCGTCGCCGCCGACGCCCTCGATTCCAGCCACGCCCGTGAGGGTCATCGGCACGGAAGTGCTCA
>JBIKVL010000759.1:0-3160 GCA_044356875.1 Pirellulaceae bacterium
TGCTTTCCGAAAAGATCGACACCCGATATACGCCCCGACTCCTGTTCCAACTCGACCAAGGCGTCAAACACTCCATCGCGGTCGCGGAAATCCTCCGCGGCGTGTTGCCCGCTGTGCCAACGGACGTCCCCGTCGCGTCGGCCGATGAAGCGTCGGCCGATGAAGCGTCGGCCGATGAAGCGTCGGCCGATGAAGCGGACGCTGATGAAGCGGACGCTGATGAAGCGGACGCTGATGAAGCGGACGCTGATGACGCAAACCTAGCAAACGGAATGGGAATCGACGGAAAGGGATCGTCCACCAGAGAGACATAGGAGTCTTCGTGCAGGCCCGCTGCTCGTGGGCCGGACGATGGAACCGCGGGGCATCGCGAACCATCGGCACGCAGGCAATCGAGTAACACTCAGCAACGTCCCGCCGGCCGCGTGCGTGGCGCACTGGCAATGACGCCAGTCGCGTTGCGGCGATCGGCCGGGTCCACACCTCCACGCCGCCGGTCGCCGGCATGGTCCCCACTATGACTGTTACGAATCGCGCCGCGTTGATCGGCAAAGTCCACAAGGTGCTGAAGAAGCATTACAAGCCGGCGGAGGCCCCGGTTGAACGCACGATCCTGGAACACCTGCTCTATGCCTGCTGCCTCGAAAACGCTCGTCCGGAAGCGGCCGACGAAGCGTTCGCACGCCTGCAGCAAGCGTATTTCGACTGGAACGAAGTCCGGGTGACCACGGTCGCCGAGCTCGCCGAACAGTTATCGAATCTGCCGCGTCCGCAGCGGACGGCCCAACAGATCAAACGGGCGTTGCAATCCGTGTTCGAATCGAACTTCGCGTTCGACCTCGAACCGCTCGTCAAACAAAACCTCGGCAAGTCGGAAAAGGACATCGAGAAACACGCCCAAGGCAATCCGTTCCTCATTGCGTACGTCGTTCAACATGGCTTGGGCGGGCATTCGATCCCCTGCTGTCAAGGCGCTTTGGATGCCCTGATGTGTCTGGCGGTGGTCACGCCGGCGGAAGTCGCCAAGCTGCATGTCCCGGGACTCGAACGGGCAATTCCCAAGAACAAAGGCCTGGAATTCGCCTCGCTCTTGCACCAGCTCGGCGCCGACTTTGCCGCCGGCCCGCCGTTCTCCCCCCGAATCCGCCAAATCCTCGCGGAAATCGACCCGGATTCGAAAGACCGCCTGCCTAAACGCCAACGCCGCGACGACGAGCTTGCGGTGGTGCGTCAACAAACCGAGGACCGCGAGGCGCTGGTTCGAGCGTCGCTTGAAAAGGCCGGGGTCCGCGACGATTCCAAGGCGTCCGCCACCAAGGAAGACGCCGGCAAGGAGTCTGGCGGCAAGGAGCCAACTGGCAAAGAGTCAGCCGGCAAAGAGTCAGCCGGCAAAGAGTCCGGCAAAGAGGCCGGCAAAGAGGCCACGGCTAAAGACGCAAACGCGAAAGAATCGGCATCCCGCGAAGCGGGTGCGGCGGATCACGGCAAGGCCCATGGGAAAGATCACGGCAAGGAAAGCCGTGAGACAAAATCGAAGGACGGCGGTCGCGACGGCGGGAAGTCCAGCGGCTCGCGCGAAAACCCCACGGTGAAATCGGTCCCCTCGCGGGAACGCCCGCGCCCCGCCGACACGCGTGGCCGCGCGAAAGACGCGGAACAAAGTAAACGCAAATCCTCGCCATCCAAACTTGAATCTGGCAAGCACGATTCCGGCAAGCACGATTCTGGTAAGCACGATTCTGGTAAGCACGACTCGGGCAAGCAGAACTCGGGGAAAAGCCAGAAGGCGAAACCTTCGTCGGCGAAGGAGGAGTCGCGATCCGATGAGCGTCGTGCCGACGCCAAAAAACTGGCCAAGAAAAAACCTCGCTGATGGAGGCCGCACCATGGCAACTGCGACGCCGGTGAGCCCGCTGGCACCAGCGCGGTTGAACTCGTCCTTGGCCCTCTTGCTGGCGATTTGGCTGACCGGGTCGATCGATTGGTTCGCGGGCAGTCGCGCGGTTCATCAGGTGTTCGCCCAGGAGCCGTCATCGGCTGCCAAGCCGCCATTAACGCTACCGGCCGCGTCGGAGTTCGAGGACATCGTTACGCCCCTGCGGCCAGCGCGTGGCCGAACGGAAGCGGAAGAGGACCGCGTGGCCGCCGCCGCCTTCAGCGCCGCGGGACGGCTTTCGTTTCAACGCGACGAGTTTGCGGCGGCTTTGCGACAGTACGAACGGGCGTGGCGCTACGACCCGCAAACGGTCCGGCCGCTCGCCGACATCGTCCCGTTGGCGATGGAACTCGGCCGGAGCGAGGAAGCGGCCCGCTACGCGGCTCAATCCGCGTTCGTGGAACCCGGCGATTTGCCCCGCCTCATGCGCCTCGCGGCAACCATGGGCGAGCAACGCGACTGGCGGCTCGCAGCCCAGCTCTACGAACAAGTCGCGGCCGGCCTCGCGCGGGAAACGCCCGACTTCACCAGCGTCCTCATCCAAATGGAGCTCGGCCGCCTCTATTTCCTGCTGGAAAAAACCCGCGAGGCGGCCCAGGCGTTCGCCCAAGTCCGCGACGCGCTCGCCGATCCGGCCAAAGCGGGCCTCACCAAGCAGTTCCAAGACCTGTTGCTCGAACAACCCGAACGGACCTACGAGTTGTTCGGGGAGAGCTTCCTGCAAGCGAAACGCCACGACGAGGCGCTCGCTATGTTTCGCAAGGCGGCCTCGATCAAGAGCCAGCCGGAAATGTTGGGCTATCACGAAGCCCGCATCGCCCTGGATCGCGGCGACGCGGCCGCCGCCCTGCGATCGCTCGCCCCATACCTCGATGCGAATCTCTCGGCCGCCGGCCCCGACGCCTACGAACTGCTCGTCCGCGCCACGATCGCGCAAGCCAAGCGGAGCGCACAAAACAATCAGGCCGCGCAACGCGCGAAGGACCGCCCTGGCGATGCGAAACCGGACTCCACCGCCGCTTCGAGCGCCGCGCGGCGGGAGGCGATCGAACGCCTCCGCCAACTCCATAAACGTTTTCCCGCCAACGATGTGTTGCTGTTCGTGCTCGCGGATCAATGGCGAAAGTCGAACCAGTTGGTCGAAGCCGAGTCCGCCTTCCGCCAATTGCTGGAACGAGCGCCCACGGTGGAAGTGATCGCCGGCCTGCGGGACTCGCTCGTCGC
>JBIKVL010000760.1:0-3152 GCA_044356875.1 Pirellulaceae bacterium
GCGATGACCAGCGCCGCGCCCATGAAGCCGAATTTGCCGAAGCCGGGAAGGACAAACACCTCTAGGGCCAAGCAGGCGAGTCCCAGCAGGAACAACAGGATCTCGAGCCAGCCCGCGTTTCCATGCAGATACTGGCTCCAAAAATACAGGAGGAAACAGAGGGCCGACACCAGCCCCGCGCCGGTCAGTTTTGGCGTGATGAACTCGACGACCAACAGGAACCAAGCGATGAACAGCAGCAGCCCGGCGATCCGTGGCGACGCCAAACTTTCGATAAATCGATGCGCCCAGTTGGGCGTGATCGTTTGTGGTTCGTCCGCGAACGGAAAAATGTCGCGGAGCGCGGCGAAGTTTTCCGCCGTGTGCCGCGCCATGCCGATTTCCTTCGCCTGCCGCCCCGACAGGCCGGCGGCCGTGGGCAGCGGCGCGCCGGGACGCCAGGCGTCGCGATCGTTCCGCGACTGCCGTTCGCGATCGCTCATCCACCGCGTCTGCCCCGTTTCCGCCTGTTGAAACGCCCGCAACTCGACCCGCGAATCGACCATCGCGGCGCTCCACGACCAAGGCCGTCCACCCAGGGATCGGCCCAATTCGGCACGGTCTTTGTCAGCACGGTCTTTGTCACCACGCCCTTGGCCACCGCGGCCACGCGCGGCCGCGATCGCTTCGAGCGGCCCGACGATATTGTTGAGCGCCTCGGGATCCGGTTGCTCGGCGCCCGGACCGCCCAACAGCGCCGCGTCGGCGACCACCAGTTCATCGCAAGCCAGCGCGATGATCGCCGCGTCGGCCCGCGCTTCTCGGGCGACATACGCCACCGTCCGCACGCTTTCAGGCAGCTCGGCGAGGAACGCGGCGAAGCCAAGGCTTTCCACCAGCGAGCCACCGGGGCTCTCGATCACAACCAAGACGAGGTTCCGATTGCCGGACCGCAACCGCGACTCGATCGACCGCCGGTTCCAGGCGAGTTGTCGCGCGTTCAACGGGCCCGAAAGATCGACTCGCAGCGGCCGCCAGCCGCCGTCCAGCGACGGATCATAAGCCAACGATTCGACCGGCACGCCGAGCGCCATAGCCAACGCCGCGCGATCCGCCACCTCGTGGCTCGCGAAGGCGAACTTACGGCGCATATCGCGGCCCGAAAACCGCCCACGCTCACCCGCCGGCTTGATCGTCTCGATTTCCAACACTGCCGCTTGAGCCCGCAGGCGATCGAGTTCCGCTTGATCGACGAACCGCCAGCCCTCGGCCGTACGCACGCGAAAGACGGCGACGGCGCGGTCGAGTAAACCGAGGACGGCCGGCGCTGGAATCGTCCGGCGACGGCTGGCGATTTCTTCATAGCCAGCGCGTACCGCCGGATCGATAAACGCCTCGCCTTCGCCCGCGTCGAGCAGTTCGGCGTCCGGCCCCACAATCAACTCTTCGCAAGCCAGCACGGGAAGAAGCGCATGTCCCGACAGCGTTCCCGGCACGTACGCAACGGTCCGAACGGTCCGCAATCGGTCGCTGGTGAGATGCCGAGCGAGCGCCAGGGAGCGTTCGAACTGGCTCCCGGCGATCCGCGGCACCGCCACAGTCGGCGCGTTGTCTAGCGCGTTTTCTAGCGCGTTGTCGGGAACGGTTTTTGGCGCCGGTGCCGGCGTGTCGAGCGCCGCTGCGGGGGCGGCGGCGGCGTTGCCGTTAGCGCCAAACTCGAGTACGACGAGAGGCCGTTCGCCGCCCGCCGGAATTCGGGAGAACGCTCGATCGAGGCGCTGAATCACCGTCGCGTCGATATTGCCGGTAATTGGCAACGGAACGGCCATGAAGATGACGGCCGGCGCAGCGGCAGGTGGCGCAGCAACAGTCGGCGCTGCGGCGGGTGGCGCTGCGGCGGGTGGCGCTGCGGAAGTTGGAGCAGCGGCAGGGGGATCTTGGGCGCGGGCCGCGTCGCGGGGAACAAGCGGATGGCCTACGATCACAGCCAGCAGCAAGACGACGATCTGGAGCAGCCGTGTTGAACCACCGACGAGCGCGGGGGAAGCGAAGCCGAGTTTGTCGCGAAGGGGTGACATCTTCGGTAGCCAGTGGGGTGAGTGGGCCGTTGGGACGAATTCTAGGATCGGGCTAGGCTCGGGACATCCACTCCCCCGCGCTGGTTCTTGCTTTTCCGAACGAGTTTTATACGCTGTTTCCCATGAAATCCACGCTGTCTGAATACCGCACGTTTTTCCGCGAGTTCCGTGAGACGTTCAAGACGACGGGCGCGATCGCGCCGAGCGGTCGATCGTTGGCCCGGGCGACGGTCCAGCCGCTGGTCGATCGCGACCGACCGGCGCGCATTCTCGAAGTGGGAGCCGGCACCGGCGCTGTCACTCGCGAGATCGTGAAACACATTCGCGAGGGTGACCTGCTGGACGTGGTGGAACTGAACGAGCGGTTCGTCGAGGTGTTGAATTACCGCTTCGCGAACGAACCATCTTGGAAGCGAGTCGCCAGCCAGGCGCGGGTCTTGCACATGGAAGTGCAAAAGCTGAAGCCGGACGAGCTGTACGATTTCCTGATTTGCGGCGTGCCGTTCAACAATTTCTCGATCGGTTTGACTCGCGAGATATTCCGCCATTTCACCAAGCTGTTGAAGCCCGGCGGAACGCTGACGTTTTTTGAATACAAGTGGATTCGGCGATTCAAAGGGTTCATGGCGAACAGCAATGAGCGGAAGCGGCTCACGGGCGTCGGCCATGTGCTGGGCCGATACCTGAAACGCTATGAATTCCAGTGCGACACGGCCTGGGTGAACTTCCCGCCCGCGATGGCTCATCATTTGCGACTTATGGAAGCGCCAGGCTCGGAGAGTTCGGGCTCCAGTAGCTCGGCCACAAAAAGCTCCGGACCAAAAAGCTCCGGCTCTGGAAAATCCAGCGGCAAGCCCTCGACCGCGTCGAGCCGCTCGAAGCGAAAAAAACGCTAAGCGGGCTGGGGCTTTCATTGGCGAGTTCGTTTACCGCCGCCCTCGTTTACCGCCGAGCCGTAGGCGATGGCTCGGCCTCCGAGCCGCTCGGCACCGCGATGCCGAATTCCGCCGCCACACGAGCCAGCGCCTGCGGCTTGGCGGTAAACGAAGAACGCGTTTACCGCCGCCACTACAGCTCGATGGTTTCCCCGTGGCG
>JBIKVL010000761.1:0-3146 GCA_044356875.1 Pirellulaceae bacterium
CGAACCGTCGAATAAGTCAGCGAGCCCGGCAGCGAGCGCGGCAGCGGGAACGACAGCGGGAATGGGCATGTCCTCGGCAACGGGAACACCTGCGGGAAAGACCTCAGCGATGTCGGCAGCGAAGTCGTCAGCGAAATCGTCAGCGTCCGATCGCTTGTTCGAACGCGTGCTCGCGCCCTTGGAGGAAGTGTACGCACGGCGGATGCCGCCGGTGATCGACGGTTTTCAAGCGGATGAAAAGACGAGCGAACTCGGGGCGAAACACGCGTTGGTCATCGATGGGCTGCGGGAGGTCGTGCGGGAATTGGCGAGGGCCGAAGGCTTTCAGGAGGCGGTACGGTTGGTGGAAGAGCTTCAAGACGGCCAGCGCGCCGTCTTGGCGGAAACGCTCGAAGCCGAGCGGCGCCGCGTCCGCGAACTGCTCGAACGCCCCAAGCCGTAAGCCGCCCGCCCCGCCTCTCAAACGGTTTCCGAGCTCTCTCGGGTGCCGCCGGTTCATCTTTTTTCATCGTGGTTTTGGTAAGCTCGGATCTCCTGAATCCTGTTTTCGAACCCATCGATTTTCGAGTTTCCCATGTCGACAGCCACCTGCTTGGAACCGGGCGTTTTTGAGGGGAGGCGGCCGTTGCGACTGGGCGACGTCGAGGTTGGAAGCCCGTTCGTGCAGGCGGCATTGTCGGGCTACAGCGATTGGCCGATGCGGTTGCTCGCGCGGCGCGCGGGCGCTTCCTACGGACTGTGCGAAGTGATGCTCGACCAGTTCCTCGTGCAGCTCAAAAATCGCAAACGGACCTCGCATTTCCTCCATCTCACCGACGACGAACGGCCGGTGGGCGGGCAGTTGATGGGCGCGGAACCGGAACAATTCGCGGCCGGCGCGCTGCGGCTGGTGGAAGCGGGCTTCGATGTCATCGACATCAATTTCGGCTGTCCGGTGAAAAAGGTGTTGGGGCGGTGCCGGGGTGGATATCACTTGAGCCAACCGCAGGTGGCGTTGGAAATCGTGCGTCGCACCCGCGAGGTGGTGCCGGCGCGGATACCCGTGACGGTCAAGATGCGCCGTGGCTTGGATGACACGGCGGAAAGCCGCGACCATTTCTTCCGCATCATCGAAGGGGCGTTCGCCGAGGGCGTAGCGGCGGTGACGCTTCACGGAAGAACCGTGCGCCAGCGATACATCGGCCCGAGCCGCTGGTCGTTTGTCGCGGAAGTGAAGCGCTGGGCGGGAACGCGGACGATCCTGGGCAGCGGCGACCTGTTCACGGCGGCCGACTGTGTAAGGATGCTGCGGGAGACGGGAGTGGATGGCGTCACTATCGCTCGTGGAGCGATCGGGAACCCCTGGATTTTTGCCCAGGCCAAGGCGCTTTACGAAGGCCGACCCTTGCCTCCGCCACCGTCGCTGGGCGAACAACGCGAGGTGATCGGCGAGCATTACCGCTTGGCGGAATCGATCTACGATGCGAAGCAATGTGGCATCTTGATGCGGAAATTCGGCATCAAATACGCCGCGTGCCATCCTGAGCACTTGGCGGTGCGCGAGTCGTTCGCGCGCGTCCGTACGCAGGCCGATTGGCAAGCGGTGCTCGACACCTGGTACGCCAGCGATCGTCCCGGCGTCTATCCCGATCCGGCCATCCACAACCGCCACACATCCTGCGATCCCGCTGACTCGAGCGACGACGAATCCACAGGCGATTCGACTCTGTGTACGGCCACATCGCCCGACTGATTCGCCACTCACCTCGTTTATCGCGGCGGCCAGAGACGGGGCGTGATTTCGAGCTCGCCGGGAGCGAGCGCCAATCGCTCGATGGCCGACAGCAGATCGGCGGCGAGTGGGCCGCGGCGGAAGTATGCCAAGTTCTGCTCGAGCTGTTCGAGCGTCTCCACGCCGATCAAGACGCTCGTCACCCCTTCGATCGCCAACAGATAGCGGATCGCCAACTCGCCCATCGCCAGGCCAGCGTCCGCCGCGAGTCGCTCGAGCAACCGGCGCCATGGCACAACCCCCGCCAGCGCCGCCGGTATCGACGCCTCGGGCATCAACAGCAATCCCTGCAAGAATGCGCTGCGGACAAAGACCGCCACTCCATGCCGAGCGGCGGCCGCGAAGGCGCCGCTGCGCAGATGCCGCGTGTCGAGCAGGTTCGCGGGCAACTGCAACGCCGCGACACGCGTGTCCGAGGCGAACGCCACCGCCGGCCCCGGCAGGTTGTCGCAAGAGACGCCACATCGGCCAAACCAGCCGCGGTCGGCGAGCCGCCGCAATTCATCGAGCCAGACCGCGTCCTCTTCGCGATGGAAAAGCACGGCCGCGAGCCGCTCCAATCCCAGTTTCGCACGCGACTCGGCGACCGAACGTTCAATCGCCTCCCGGGCTCGCGTAACGCATGAATGGTCCTCGCCGCTCAGCGGCCGGACTTTCGTTACCACGGTCACTCGGTCGCACACCCCTAACCGCCGAAGCACCCGCCCCAGAACCTCCTCGCTCGCGCCGTAGCTGGCCGCCGTATCCAACGCGGTCACGCCGCTGTCGACAGCCGCTTTCACGATCGCGGCCACCACGCCTTCGTCCGGCATGCCGGTGCGGTTCGCCACGCCGTACGGCATACCGAACTGCACCGTCCCCAGCATCGCTCGGGAAAAGTGATCGGTTCCCGTCGAGGACGATAAGGGCCCCATCAACTCCTCACTCTCTCTTTTCCAAATCAGCCACTCCCACGAACCGCACGCCACTCAATGCCCGGCGCTCGCGAAACGGTTCAATCCGAGGAACTCGACGGGCAGGCCGGGCGCGCCATCGAGCGACCAAGTGGCAAGCAGCTCGCCGAGCACGGACGCGAACTTGAAGCCGTGGCCGGAAAGACCCGCGGCGAACACCACTTGCTGGCATTCCGGATGCTGATCAATGGCGAAATGGCCGTCCGGCGACATCGTGTAAAGGCAGGTCGCGTGCCGACGATGCGAACGGGTAAGTCCGGGCATGTAGGCGCCGACAAACGTCTCGACGAGCCGTCGATCGTCGAGGTCGAGCGAGCGGTCGTAGGCCAGCGGGTTGGAAACCTCCTCGCCCCCGGCATGATTGGCCACTTTCACGCCGAAATCATCGATCTGTGGAAACCCGTAGAACATCCCCCAAGGCA
>JBIKVL010000762.1:0-3145 GCA_044356875.1 Pirellulaceae bacterium
GCGAACACGCCGTAATAGTCCCGCTGCAGGTAGTCGTCGATCAGCGGGTGGTCGTGGCACTGGGCACACTGGACATCCATGCCAAAAAACACGCGGCTGATATCGCGGGTCAACAGATTCGGTTCGCCCTCGCGATCGAGGTAGAACTTGGCGGCAGGCCGCAGTTGCGGGTCGGAACCGTCGGACGCCAAGATCTCGCGGGCGAGCACGTCCCACGGCTTGTTCGTCGCGAATGAATCGACCAAATACTTCCGCCACTCGGCGGCCGGAATCGACTTGTCGCCCCGCCGTTCCATCAATGCGATGTCGAAGATCGCCGACAGATGTTGGGCATACTGAGGACTGGCCAGCAGGCGATCCACCAACGCGACTCGCTTCTCGGGCGACGTATCGTCGAGGAACGCGCGTGTTTCGGCGGCGGTCGGAATGCGGCCCGCCAGGTCGAGCGACACGCGGCGGAGGAATTCGGCGTCGCCGGCCAGTGGCGCCAGTCCGCCCGGTCCCGCTGTCTCCACCAACTGATCGATTCGCACATGGAACGGATCGGCGGCCGTCGCCACACGAGCGACGCCCGAGGTGGGAACGATGACAGCGCCAACGACCGCGATCGTCAACAACACCAAGCCGCGACGGAAGGTTCCGCCGGAGAGTTCTCGCCGACTCATGCTTGCGACTCCTCGATGCGCTTCCCGGGGGACGGGCCGCGAATCATTCATGCCACACTGCGAGCGGATTGGCATCCGCGCGAATACGGCAAGTCCAGCTGATAGGTGGGGAGCTGATAGGTGGGACTCGGACGGAAACGGCCGGGGATGACCGAATCCGGGCGCCAATTCGTCAACGCCTTGGGATAAGCTAAGACGGCCGCGCGGTCCCGTCAATAACATTCCGCCGCTAACGCTCGGGACGCTCGACCGCGCGATGGGTGGATTCCGCCATGCGGTCCGCGATGACCGTGTCGATCAGCAACTGGGCGACGTGGAACGTCACCATGGGCAGGATGCTGATCTGATAGTCCATCGCCACCTTCAAGCCGATCATCAACGTCTTCTGGCTTCCCGAGAATCCGACCGCGATCTGGTCCTCGCGGGCTAACCCGCACCACCGCGCCAACCGCAATCCCAGCCAGAGGGCCGACGTATGCACCAGCGACACGCCTCCCAACATCAACAGGAAGTCGACGACCCCCGGTGACGCGTTGGGGGAAGTTGTCGTTGATGCGGCGTTGAGGCGCGACGGAGACAACGCGGCGTTCGCCGACGTGGCGGAATCCGCGACCACAATCGGACGAAGCATGTTCGCCGATCGATCGAACTGTCGACTCGTCTGCACCGAGCCGACCAGCACCATGTACAGGATGCCGCATTGCGCGAGGATACCGAGCAGGACTCGGTGTCGCGTCGCCACGCGGGCCACCCACGGAATCAGACGCACCAGTTGGCCGACGATCATCGGCACGACCACCAAACGCCCCAGTTGCCACACGGCGGTTTTGAATTCGAGCTCTTCGCTCCGCACGCCCTGGCCGAGGAAGACCCATAGCCACAGCGGCGTGACGAGAAAGCATAAGCCGTTCGTCACAACCGTCACCATCGTCGCGACCGCGTCGTTCCCGCCCGCGCGACGCGTCCACACCGCCGCCGAAGCGACCGTGCAAGGTGTGGCGGCGGCGATCAACAGCCCCGGCCCCTGGCCGCCAGTCAGCAAAAACGACACGCCCCAGGCGATGATCGGCAACAATCCAAAGGTCACGAGAACGGCGAGCAGAGGCGCCAGGGGCCGACGGATCACGCGATAGATGGCCGACGCCTCGAGCGGCAAAGCCATCAAGAAAAGCACCGCCGCGACGTCGGCGTCGCGGAGCCATTTCCAATCCACGATCGGGCCGAGACGCGCACCGCCTCCGAACCCGATCATCAGCGTCACCGCCAGCAGGATCAAAAACCATCGCTGCTGGAAGAAACGAATCATCGACGGATGCCGGTCGCGATTAGGCGAACAATCCTGTCACCGGGGCCGCTTTGACGAGTTCCCGCGGTTGGTTCAGATGGTTGTAGACAATCGTCATCGGGTCGATGCCGACGGCATGGTAGACGGTGGCGAGCATCTCGATCGGATGGACCGGCGTTTCGAGCGGAGCCGAGCCGGTTTGGTCGGACTTGCCGTAGACAAATCCGCGACGGATGCCGGCCCCGGCCGCGATCGCCGTGTAACAGTACGGCCAGTGGTCGCGTCCATCGTCGGAATTCGAATTGCCCGAGGTGCTGACGCCGCGTTGCGGACTGCGGCCGAACTCCCCGATCGCGACGACCAACGTTTCCTCCAGCATGCCCCGATCATCCAAGTCGGAAATGAGCGCCGACAGGCCGGAATCAAGCATCGGGCCGGATTGCTTCCGCATGCGATCGCCGAGTCCGACGTGGACGTCCCACGAATGATTGTCCGAGTTGGCGACCTTCGGCCAAATCACTTCGACTACCCGCGTGCCCGCCTCGACCAAGCGACGCGCGAGCAAGCAGCTTTGGCCAAACGTGTTGCGGCCATACCGTTCCCGCATCGCGTCGTTTTCCTTGCTCAGGTCGAACGCGTCGCGCGCCCGTCCCGAAACAACCAAGTCGATCGCTGTCTCGTAATACTTATTCAACTCGTACTTCTTCACCGCCGCGTCGACTTCAGGCATGCCACGATTGATCAGGTCGCGGAGGCGGGCTCGGCGTTCGAGACGGTTTTCCGTGACCTCCGGCCGCAGCTTCAGGTCGTCGATCCGGATCTTGGACATCTTGTCCATGTCCATGTCGTCGCCGGGCGGGAACAAGTAATACGGATCGAACTGCCGGCCGAGAAAGCCGGCCGTTCCCGACTTGTTCACCACGTTGCTCTCCTGCAAAGGCCGGGGCAACATGACGAACGGAAGCATCGGCACCGTCGGCGGTTTGAGCCGGATGATGTTCGAACCAAAGTTCGGGAAGTCCTTGGGAGTGGGCGGCTCCAATTGGCCGGACGGACTGACCTTGTCCGCCGTGTAGCCCGTGTGAATCTGATAGATGGCCGCCGTGTGGTTGAATAGTCCGACCGGCGTGTAGCTCATCGAACGCACCATAGTCAGCTTGTCGGTGACCTGGGCGATCTTCGGCAATAGTTCGGT
>JBIKVL010000763.1:0-3143 GCA_044356875.1 Pirellulaceae bacterium
CCACTACGATTCGAGCTCACCGTGTTCAAATCCTGCACCTCCACTACAAACCAGTATGTTGTCCCCGGGGAAATCGAGGGTTCGGCGCCGACTCGCGCGACTCATTAGGGGGGCAAAGCGGCGCACTAGACGACGCAACACCTGCGGGCATGGACATGCAGGAGAGCCAAAGCAATTGGCTAGAAATCCAAAAACCCTGGGAAAACCAGGGTTTTTGAGCGGAGAGGACAGGATTCGAACCTGCGGTAGGGAGTTAACCCTACGCCGAATTAGCAATCCGGTGCTTTAGACCACTCAGCCACCTCTCCGGATCCACAACTGACCAGCGGATTTTGACCGACGCGGCGAGTTTTCGCAAGTCCTACCGCGATCTTCTCCCGGTTCGTCTTCATGGGGCCCGCCGCCCAAACTGTAACGGCCGGATCACCCACGGACTGGCTCATGGCCGCGTAGACGGCCGTTTGAGGTCCAAACCACCGCTAGGGCAGTGGCTGGGTCGAGCGGAGGTACGCGAACAGGTCCCGGACCTGCTGCTCGCTCAAATCCTTCAACAGCCCCTCGGGCATCAGCGACACGGGCACCGCCTTCAAGTCCTCCAGGTCGGTTCGCGGCAACACCGTGGTTTGGCCGTCCGGGCCTCTCAGCGTGACGACTTGCGCGTCCTGGTCGCTGATGAAGCCGTTCAGCGTCCGGCCGTCGCCCGTGATGGCGACGTAGTTCTCGAATCCCTCGCGGATCTCCGCGCTCGGATTCACCACGTTGAGCAACATGCGGCGGAGATCGTCGCGTTTGTACGAAGTCAACTCGGGGCCGATCCGCCCGCCTTCCTCGAACAGCCGATGGCACTTGCCGCAACTGGCGTTGTAGAGCTGCTTGCCGTTGTACGGGTTTCCCGATCCGGCCAAGATCGCGTCATGAAGCCGATCCACCTGGGCCCGCATCTCGCCGGTTGTGGCCCCTTGCACTTCGCCGAACAGTTCGCGGACGCGGGCGGCGACCTGGGCGTCGGGACGCAGCACCAGTTTCTTCACGTCGGCGGCGGCTAGCGACTCGCGGGGCACGCGGCCGTCGGCGACGGCGTCGAGCAACGCCAACGTCCACGGTTTGCGAGCGGCCAGGACGCTGACGGCGGCTGCCTGAGCGTCCCGCGGCCAGCGGGCATGCGCTTCGACGAGCTTCCGAGCGACTTGTGGGTCGTCATAGGCTTGCAACGCGGTCAGGGTGGCGAGCCGCAGCGGTTCGTCGCCCGCTTTGTCGACCAATGCGAGGAGCGTTGGCAAAGCCGTTGGGCGGACCACCTGTCCGAAGACTTCAACGAGCTGCCGCCTCAGTTTGCTGTCCGCCTTCGAGTCTCCGAGCAACTTCAGGGCGTCTTGAACCGCTGGCTCGTCGCCCTGCCGCAAGCGGAGCGGCAGCGACGCGCCTCCCGATTTGGCGATCGCCGCCGCCAGTTCGGTGGGCAGGCCGGCGAGCGACCGGCCCTGATAGGCTTCTTCGAAGCCGGCCATCAGCGTCTTGCGGCTCTCGTCGTCCGGCGCCATTTCCAGCAGCCGCGCGCAGACTAACAGATCTTTGCGGGCTCCCGTCGCGGCATACCGTCTCATGAGGCGCTGTGTGATGTGCTTGCGCGCCAGTGGCTGCCGCCACACGGCGGGGTCGGAGAACATCGATAAAACGGCGTCCCGGGACGATTCGGCATGCGTCTCGATCGCCCACCAGAGCAACAACGGCACATGGATGTCGTCGACGTCCTCGCTGCGGGATAGCAGCGGCCGCACGATGGCCAGCGCGTCGGCGGCGGGTAAGCGCCGCGCGGTCGCCGCCAACTGGCTGCGGACGGCGACTTCCGGTTCGCGGTACGCGAGTTCCGCCAGCTTTTCCCGTTCCGCCGGCGTCACCGAGGTCTGATCGCCCAGGAGGCGGGCGGTCCAGAGCCGGACATGCGGATCGTCGTGATCGAGTGCTCGCAGCGCCGTCGGCTCATCGATTCCACCCGCTCGATGCAGCGCCCAGAGCGTTTCGAGCGCGGTTTGGCCACGGGCCTTGAAAAGTTCCCCGCGGAGGAATTCGGCGAGCGGGGCTGACGGACTGGCAGCTACCGCGTCAGCGAGCACCCGGAGAGCGGCTTGACGCTGCCAGCGATCGTCGCTGCGCAAACCGGCGAGCGCCGGAGCGTAGCGCGCGGCGGCGGCGGCGGCCGGATTCGCAAGGGCGGCCGGTGGCGGCTGGTCCGGTTGAGACGGCATGGCCGCGCCGAGGGCCACCTTTGCGCCGGACCGGCCTCCCTTCGCTTTCAATCGATAGACTCGGCCGGAACCTTTGTCGATGCGGCCTTGGTAATGGCTGGCGTGATCGATCCGCTGCTCGTACAGGTCGGCGACGTACAGTCCGCCATCGGGTCCCGCCTTGATATCGACGGGCCGAAACCACGAGTCAGTGGTGGTCAAGGCGTGGCCGAGATCGCGAGTCTTGAACGACGAACGATCGGGCTGGAAATCGCTAAAGACCACGCGGCCTTGCAGCGGTTCAACGCCGAACAGCTTGCCATGGTAAGCGGCTGGCAGCGCCGTTTCTTCGTAAATGAAGAAGGTGTGGGTGAAACGCGGCACGCTATGGTGAGCCATTTGCGGAAAGTAACCGAACGAATACGGATTGCTTAGCGCGCCGTGCTTACCGAATCCCTTTTGGAAATAGCCGCCCTGAACGTAATGGAAACCGCGGGTGTCGCCGCCGTTATGGCCCGAGAAGATGCGGCCCTTGGCGTCGATTTCGACGCCAAACGTGTTGCCGCCGCCTTCGGCGAAGATTTCGTAAATCCGCCGCCCCGGGTGGTACCGCCAAATCAATTGCCCCATCGAATGGACGGGCGGTTCCTTCGAGCCTGGGCGTTTCACATCGCCGCTGACCGTGCTGCCTTGGCCTCCGTACAGCCAGCCGTCTGGGCCCCAACACAAACTGTTGGCGATTGAATGGGAATCTTCGAGCCAAAACCCTTCGAGATGCACTTCGGGATCGCCATCGGGCTGATCATCGCCATTGCGGTCGGGATAGAACAGTAAATAGGGCGGATTGAGTACCCAGACGCCTCCCAGTCCGACGGCGCACGACGAAACCAAACTCAGGCCTTCCACGAAGGTCTTGTG
>JBIKVL010000764.1:0-3141 GCA_044356875.1 Pirellulaceae bacterium
CCGAACTGGCCGGACACGGACATCGCGACGCGGTCGCCCTTCAATTTGTTCCGCGACATGAATGTCGCGAACGCCTCGCGGATCAACGTGCTGGCGTCCGCGTCGGGCTGGCTGAGGATCATCGGGTATTCGATGAAATCGAACGCGGTCGCCACCGCCGTTGTGCCGTCCTCGCTCAGTTCGCAACGCAACGCCTTCAGCCCGCATTGGCCGATGTCGATGCCCCATACGCCCGCGTTGGCCATGGCTATTTACTCCGCTTCTTCTGTACCCGGCTCACTTCGCGAAAAGGCCCGGTCGGGTCGGAAACCCGATGCGTGATCGCGAGGAGCTCGAAGGTGATGGTGGCCTCAAGGATTGAGGCTTGGGACAAGTTGACCGGCCGACGCCGTTCCACCTAGCCCACGCGACGTGTAAAGTCTACCGGTGTAGAACGAGCAATGTCAACAAACTTCGTCGGGAAGTTCGCCCGCCGCTGTCGTGTGGCGACGGCTGTTCGCGTTGTATCGGCGATTCCCGCCGTCATCTCGACGGCCATCCGGCCACCAGCTAACTTGACGGCCATGAAATACCAGGAATTGCAGATTTTGCTGCCGTGTCATTCGCTGGAAGACTTCCCGACTTACCACGACGGGGACGATGCCGACAGCTTGTTGGCCTGTTGGACCGCGATGTGGCATCCGGCCCTGTTGGCCTCGGCCGGCACCAAGCCCTCGTGGTCCCGCGCCGACGCGCCGCCGGCGGAAATCGCCAACCGGTTGTTGGTCGTGCCGACCGTCTCCGCGAGCCAATTGCCCACCGGTTTCGCTCAGCGGGCGAAGGAGGAAGGGGCGACGCTCGTGCGACGCCTCGTCAAGCGTTCCGAGATCGTGGCCGCCGCGCTCGCGCCGCTCGATGGCGGCGACGGCGGCGTTCCGCCCGAACTCGCCGGCGATTTCCTCGCCCTGGGCTATTGCTACTTGCAGATCCAACTGTTGACGCGGCAAATGCGTTACTCCAGCAACTTGGACGAATTGCACTTTCAGAATCAGGTGATCGCTGGGGCCCGAGCCGCCGTGGCCGGCGACGAACCGCTCGCTCGCGAGAAGCTTACCGCATGTTTTGACATGCTGGCGGAGGAACGAAACCACTACTACCCGGTGGAAGCGTTTGTCCTTGATTTGACGCTTGTGGCGGATACCACGATTGGCGCGTCGTTGCGTGGCGAACTGGCCAATTCGGAACGCCAAAACCTGGTGATCTCCGGCGGTACCCTCGAACGGATGTCGGGACAAGAACCAGCGACGCTCGCGGCGCTCGCCGACGCCGTTTCCCAAGGCCGCGCGACTTTGCTGGGCGGGGAAGTGATCGAGCGGCGGTGGCCGCTAATGGGCCACGAGTCGCTGGCTGCGGAATTGTCTCGCGGGGCCGCCGTCTACCAGTCGCTCGTCGGGAAAACCCCGACGGTGTTCGCCCGTCGCCGCTTCGGCATCACACCCATGCTGCCCGGCGTTCTCGCCCAGGCCGGCTTCCGGGGCGTACTCCATGCAACTTTGGATGACGGTCGTTTCCCGCAGGGCTCGCAACTGAAAGTTCGCTGGGAAGGCCTGGGCGGCGCCGGACTCGACGCCATCGCCCGCATCCCGCTCGACGCCAGCAAACCGCAAACCTTCCTCAGTTTCGCCATGAAGCTCGGCGAATCGATGGACGCCGACCACGTCGCGACGCTCCTCCTCGCCCATTGGCCGGGCCCGCCCAGCGTCTGGCATGAAGACCTGCGGCGGATCGCTCGATATACCTCGGCGCTCGGCAAGTTCATCACCGTTGAAGACTACTTTTCCGCGACGGAAGCGCCGAGCCAAACCGACCGGTTCGACGTCGGCCAGTACCGCTCGCCCTACCTCAAACAGGCCGTCATCCGCAAGCAGCTTGACCCGCTTTCGAGCACCATGCGGTACTGGCAGCGACGCGCCCGACTGGAAGCGATCGAAGCCTTGTCGCTCATGGCCGAAGTCGCTGGCGGCGCCAAGTTCGCCAGTGCCGACGCGGGCCAATTGCCGGACTGGGCGGCTCGCATCGATCAATTCGCGGAGGATGTGGAAAGCGATCCCGAGCGGTCTTCGGCCTTCGACATCGAACTGTCCGAGGCGGAACGAAGGGCGGCCGAGAACCTCGCCGCCGCCTTGCCCCGCGCCGCCGGACCGGCGACGCCTGGGGTGCTGATGATCAACCCACTCGGCTTCTCCCGGCGCAGCGGCGCCCGCGTCGATCAACTGCCCCATTTGCCCGCTGCCGAAAAGCCGGTGGTCGCGGCGGATGAGGGCGGCGGGGCGAAGCACTTGGTCGCGGAAACGCCACCGCTTGGCTACACCTGGATCGCCAGCGGCAAGTCCCCTCCGCCCAAACCGCGGCGAGCCGTGCCGCGCATGGCCGAGGAAACGATTCTGCGAAACGAGTTTTTCGAGGCGCTGCTCAATCCGGTCACCGGGAGCTTGCAGTCGATTCACGAATATGGCGCGCGGAGCAACCGATTGTCCCAGCAACTGGCGCTGCGCACGCCGGGCGCTGCGGCGAGCAAAGCGGGCGAGGCGTATCGCGATCCGGACGAAACGGCCGTCTATTCGGTCATGGGCGTCGACAAGATCGAAGTCACGGAGTCCAGCACCGCGAGCGGCGAAATCACGACGCATGGCCGATTGATGGACCGCCAGGGCGCGACCCAAGCACGCTACGTGCAGCGGTTCCGCGTGTGGCGCGGCAGCCGCATCCTGGCGATCGATATCGAGCTCGATCCGGTCGTCGAGCCGCAAGCGGATCCGTGGAATTCGTATTACGCCTGTCGGTTCGCCTGGAACGACGAAGCGGCGGAGCTGTTCCGCGCGGTGCATCAGCAGCGGCACCCGGTGCCCGGCAAACAGTTTGAAGCGCCGCACTACATCGAGATCGAGTCGACGCCGAAGCGAACGACGATCCTCACCGGCGGTTTGCCGTTTCATCGTCGCGTGGGCGGCCGGATCCTCGACACGCTGTTACGGGTCCGTGGCGAACGAGGACGGAAGTTCCGCCTGGGAATTGGCATCGACGCAACGCATCCCCTCCAGGAAGCTCAACAACTGCTCGCGCCGCCGATCGCCTTGGCCGCCATCGCCGCTCCGCCTTCGC
>JBIKVL010000765.1:0-3140 GCA_044356875.1 Pirellulaceae bacterium
CGCATTACCGTGGCATTTGGGTGGCGAGGCTCGATTCCAGCTGGGCTCGTCGAAGTCGGCTCCCGACGTCCTTGTACCCAAACTCGGCGCAAGGACACCCTATCGCCGCCAACCTCAACCATCGATGGCGTAAGCCCAAAGGCGATGCTCAATCCGCGACATGCACCCTCAAGTAAGCGAGTGCGCGAGTAAGCGAGTAAGGCAGGAAAAGGCGACGCGGGTTTATTCAAGGCTAATGGAGGCAACGTTCACCGCGGCGTTCGTTTACCGCCGAGCCGTAGGCGAAGGCTCGGCCGCAAAGCGAGAAGGCGCACACACAGCGGATCCGCGACGCCACACAAGCCAGCGTCCAAGGATTTCGCCCGCTCATTGCTTCCAGTCGTATCCCTTCTGATTCCGAAAGCCGGTGAGTTGAATCGTCCCGTTCGGTTCGATTTCCATCACCGAGTAACCGTTGTTCTTGGCCCCCGAGCCTTCCACCATCGCAACCAGCGTGCAGTAGTGGATGCCGCCGATCTCCTTCAGGTCGTTTTGGTGGCTGTGCCCTTGGAATACGGCCAACACCCTGCGTGACGCTTCGAGGACTTTCCGCACGTCGGCGTTGTTCTTCACGCCATGGCTGTTGCTCACGTCGAGCCGCTGATGAGCGAAGACAATCACCGGCTTGTCGCTGGATTTGAGATCGCCTTCCAGCCACTCCATCTCGGCAGCCGGAATGTTGGCGTCGGTCCACTGAAAGTTCTTCCGTCCGTATGGCCGGCCATCGCAGCGGAAGCACGAATCCAGCACGATGAAGTGGAATCCGCCTCGGACGAACGAAAAAAACGACTTCTCCTGCTCCACGGTGCCCAAGAACTCATCCTGGTTCAGCGCGTCCACGCAATGGTTTCCCAAGACGTAATGCTGGTCTTTGCGGATCGCTTTGTCCCAAAAACTTCAGTCCGGTCTTCTCGTCGGGGACTGCAATCCTAACACTCCTTGTGCGACCTGGGCCTTTCCCACACCGCCCGCTCGCCGACAGCAGTCGGCTATCCGGCAGGCCGACATCCCCAGCGAGCAGTCGAACTCGAACCGGCCCTTCATCTGAAAATCGGCGTCGGTGACGAGCAGGATTTTCGGATCGCCGTAGCAGCCGAACCACCAGCGGTCATGGGCGAACGTGGCCGTGCTGCCGTGCGTGACGGTGCCCCTTTGAACCTGCCGATGGGGAGCGTGACGTAGCCATAACCGCTCCCGTCCCTCTCCCACTCGCGCACGCCTTTGGCATCGAGCGTTTCTTTCCTTGGATCGAGGTCAGCAGAGAGTTACTTGACCATTGAAAAGCTTTCGCCTCGTCGGCCAGGACGATGGCCGGCAACCATTAGGCGAGGCCAATCAGGATGTTCACGCCGCAACGCCTCATGCTTTGCCCCCTCCTTGCTAGACAGCCGGCCTGATGACAGGAGATTAACAACCTACTTCGTCCTGACGGATACCTTCGCAGTATCGGCAAATCCCTTTAATGCTACGCCCTTCTTGTCTGAATATTCTTTCACCTCGAAAGCGATGGAATAGATGTCATACTCGCCAAATGACTGCTTGCTGCGATCGATAAGTTTATAAGACATGGCTTTGCAGGCGATTGCGGGAAGCTTATAGCTTTTAATTGGCTCGGGCACATCTGGGAATATGCCGTCTGAATGCTGATTATTAAGCCACTTTTTCAGATCGTCTTCCCCTACACTCTCCGCAAACACATAAATGGTTCCGGCCATCGGGAATGACATGTCTTTGTTGTCTATCCGCAGCTTCAGCACAGCTTTTTGATCTGTGAATGTGTAGAACAACAGCGTGTCTCGATACCCGATCTGCGAGTCTCGGACTTCCAATTTTTGAGTGGACTTGGATACCTCAAGCGTCGTCGGGGATTTGTCTTCCTTCCCTTGGGCGCAGACCGGAATGGCGATGAAGACACTGAGCAACGCAGACAAGAGGCCGTTTTTTAAGAATCGTGCCATTGATTGAGTCTCCTTTGTGTTTGCGGGTGCTTGGACAGGTTTTAGCTTACAACCGTTCCAGAAGTAGATCAGCGCAGCCGTCCACATCGACTCGGCAGGGCCGTGAGGTCGTTCATGGATGCGATACGGTTCCAGCCGCGCCGGCTTCGCGGCGATCGCCGCAGGATTTTCTCAGGCTTCACGCAGTTGTCCAGGCGTCTACGTGCAAATCGACAGGGGGCCAGTGGCTGCGTGCGATGCGTCGGAAAATCCCCGCGGCGCATGCCCCGCCCGCTTACGCCATGGCCGCGGTGGTGAAGGGGCTTGAGTCGGAGGGTTTGGTCTCGATCAACGAGGGCCAGATCACATACGCGTTGCCGTCGGGCGAGGCGCACCCCGTCGGTTGAGGCGCCACCGCTGATGCCCTTTGAGTTGGGGCACTCGCCAGTCATTGACATCGAGCGGCTCGCCTACCGGGCGGCTCACGCCGCTCCGCTAAAATCGGCTGGCCGCCAAGGCGGCCAAAGCCCCTGAAACGAGCTCGCTGCCCGTTTCTTTTCAACGGTTGTCCATGCGATCGCCTGGCCGCTAGGATTGGAGGGCAAATCGTCCTCCTGTTCGCCAATCGCGCGGACAGGCGTTGTGGAAGTCCGGAGCCCAAGTTGCTCGGATCGACGTGTAACAGCGTGAGACATCGAATCATGACCATCCAATCCAACCGACTGGGCGAAACCGTATGTCCGCAGCCGATGGCGTCGGGAGATGCCCGGCCGCGGCTTCCAGCCTTCTTTGTGGCCGCCCGCGTGCATCTCCTGGCGACGCTCGTCGTCGCGGGGTTGTTCGTGTCGGTTTCCGTCGCGAGCGGCGTCGCCGCGACTGCTGGGGCGGACGAGTCGGGGCTGATTGGATATTGGCCGCTCCGGGGCGATTGTCGAGACCACTCCGGCAATGGACATCATGGAATCAACTACGGCGTCGACTTGGAAACAGGCACCTTCAACGGTCGCGGCGCGTATATTGAAATCCCCGTACGCGAATCGCTGCGGTTGGGGTCGGGGGACTTTACGATTGTGGCCTCCGTCCATCTCAACGCGGTCGTGGACGACACCATTGGCGATGTCGTCAGCTTTTACGACCCGCGGCGCCGCCGCGGGGTGACGCTGA
>JBIKVL010000766.1:0-3136 GCA_044356875.1 Pirellulaceae bacterium
GGCCGTTCGAGGCAAGGTCAATTCGCGGGATCCTTTCCGCATTCCCGCGGTTTCCGCATCTTCCGTCCTCCCGCGATGGTCTACCGCCTTGTTCTCCACGGTCGCGGCATGTTCCAATGCCGCGCGAATGGGTCGCGGCAAGCAATGCGCCACGCAGCACACGCGGTACACGAAGAGCGCGAAGAGCACGAAGTTGCTCTAGCGGAGTCCTGTGGTCGACGCCCGAGGTGGCGAATTCTTGGACTAACTCGCGGCGAACGCGGGAGGGGGGCTCGATGGGAAAGCGGATCGGGATTGTCACGGGTGGCGGCGACTGTCCGGGACTGAATGCGGTTATTCGCGCGGTCGCCAAGTCGGCATGGCGGCGCGGTTGGGAGACCCTGGGCATCCTCGGTGGCTACGAGGGCCTGTTGGAGCCCCAGCAGATCCGCCCGCTCGCTTACATGGAGCTCGACGGTCTGCTCGTTCGCGGCGGCACAATCTTGGGGACCGCCAATCGCGGACGGTTCACGGCCAAAGTGGGCCATGGGGAACGGCGGCAGCTTCCCCAAGAGTTGCTGGAGGAAACCCGCCGCGGTTTCGATGCGCTGGGACTCGACGCGCTCGTTTCCGTCGGCGGCGATGGCTCGCTGTCGATCGCCCAGCAGTTCCACGAATACGGCCTTCCTGTGATCGGTGTGCCAAAGACGATCGACAACGATGTCGGGGGCACCGTGGTGACGTTCGGATTCGACTCGGCGGTCCACTGCGCCACCGAGGCGCTCGACCGGCTGCACAGCACGGCCGAGAGCCATCGGCGGATCATGGTGCTGGAAGTCATGGGGCGTTACGCCGGTTGGATCGCGATTTACGCGGGAATCGCGGGTGGGGCCGATGTGATCCTCATTCCGGAAATCCCCTATCGGCTCGAAAGCGTCATCGCCAAGATTCGCGACCGCGAACGGCAGGGGAAGCATCACACGATGATCGTGGCGGCGGAGGGGGCTCGACCGCAAAACGGCGACTTCGTCACCGCCGCCGGCGCGCAAGCGAACCGCGAGACGCGGCTCGGCGGCATCGGCGCGACGCTGGCCACGGAACTGGAACAAGCGACGGGCAAAGAAGCCCGCTCGGTGGTGCTCGGCCATTTGCAACGCGGCGGCAGTCCGACGAACATGGATCGGACGCTGTGTACGATGTTTGGGGCCAAAGCGGTCGAATTGATCGCTGACGGGGCGTTTGGTCAGATGGTGGCGTTTACGGGCACGCACATTGTGGGCGTGCCGCTGCTGGAAGCGATCCGCGAGCTGCGGACGGTTTCCCACGACGGGGCCTATGTTTGGACGGCCCGCTCGCTCGGCATTTGCCTCGGCGACGAATGACCGCTCGACGCTATCGCGGCGGCTCGACGCGCTCGCTCAACGCGCTTGCTCGACTCGTTTGCTCGACGCACTCGCTCGACGCGACCGCTCGACGCGACCGCTCAGGAAGGACTTGCAGGAATCGACCGATGGAAATCAAAGTGTTAGGCGCGGCGGGCGGCGAAGTCACCGGTTCCTGTTATCTGGTGACGACCAACCAAGCCCGCGTCTTGATTGATGTCGGAATGTTCCAAGGGAGCAGCCTCAGCGAGTCGAAGAACCGCCTGTCGCCCGCCGCCAAACCCAGTTCGCTCGACGCCATCCTGCTCACGCACGCTCACCTGGACCACGTGGGCCGCGTGCCGCTACTGATCAAACACGGCTTCCGCAAGCCGATCTATGCCACCGAAGCCACGATCGATTTGGCGGAGATCATCCTGCGCGACAGCGCTCGATTGCAATTGCAGGATCTCGAACGGAAGAATCGCAAGCGGCGGGAGCGCGGCCAGACGCCGACCGAAGCGTTGTACCTGCCGGAAAACGTCGAGCCATTCCGAACGCTGACTCGGCCTGTCGAATTCAACCAGCCGGTCACGGTCGCGCCCGGCATCGCCGCGCGCTGGCGCGAAGCGGGCCACATGTTCGGCTCGGCCAGCATTGAACTGCAAATCGAGGAATCAGGCCAACGCAAAGTCGTGGTGTTCTCCGGCGATCTGGGCCCCACATCGATGCCGATCCTGCGGCCGTTCGAGTCGTTCGACAGAGCCGACGTCGTGTTCCTCGAGTCGACCTACGGCGACCGCGACCACCGCCCGTACGCCGAAACCGTGCGGGAATTCGCCCGCATCGTCGCCGACGCGGTCGCGTCCCAAGGCAAGATTCTGGTGCCCACCTTCGCCGTCGGCCGTTCGCAACAAATCCTCTACCACTTGGGAATCATGTTTCTGCAAAAGCAGGTCAAACCATTCCCCGTATATCTCGACAGCCCGATGGCCATCGAGGCGACCAAGGTCTACGTCAAGCATCCCGACTTGTTCGACGACGAAATGAAGGCGTGGCAGAGCCGCGGTTTGGGACGCAGCTCGCAAGGGTTCTTCCATCCGGTCTCCACCGCCGCCGAATCGATGCGGCTCAACGAGGTCCACGGCCCCTGTCTGATCCTTGCCGGCGCCGGGATGTGCAACGCCGGCCGGATCCTCCACCACCTGCGGCACAATCTCTCGAAGCCGAACACCCATGTGTTGATCGTCGGCTATCAGGGGGACGGCACGCTCGGACGACGGCTTGTCGACGGCCAAAAACTGGTGTCGATCCACCAACGGCGCCTATCCGTGAAAGCCAAGATCCACACCTTGAACGGCTTCAGCGGCCATGCCGGCCAGTCCGAGCTTGTGCAGTGGCTCGAACCGCTCGCCGCATCCAAGCCGAAAGTTTATCTGACGCACGGCGAAGACCGCCCCCGCGCCGCCCTAGCGGAACTGCTCCAACGACGCTTCAAAATTACCCCCCGATTGCCACGCCACGGGGAAACCATCGAGCTGTAGTGGCGGCGGTAAACGCGTTCTTCGTTTACCGCCAAGCCGCAGGCGCTGGCTCGTGTGGCGGCGGAATTCGGCATCGCGGTGCGGAGCGGCTCGGAGGCCGAGCCATCGCCTACGGCTCGGCGGTAAACGAGGGCGGCGGTAAACGCGTTCTTTGTTTACCGCCAAGCCGCAGGCGCTGGCTCGTGTGGCGGCGGAATTCGGCATCGCGGTGCGGAGCGGCTCGGAGGCCGAGCCATCGCCTACGGCTCGGCG
>JBIKVL010000037.1:0-11310 GCA_044356875.1 Pirellulaceae bacterium
CGCCATCCGGGATGCGGCCGGCCGTCTCATAACATTCCATGAGCGACAACGAATCCACCGGCGTCATGAAATAGCCTTGTGGCAAGCCTGCCGTCGGCAAGCTCAACCAGCTCGGCCAGTTTTCGTTTAGGCGAACAGCTCTTTCACCGTCTCGCCGCCATCGACAAGCTTCATAGCGCGTTGCAAGGGCGTCATGACTTCTTTCGTCGGGTCGATACCCAAGGCGTGGCAAACGGTCGCGTGCAAATCGGGCACCTTGACCGGGCGATCGTGAGGCTCGTAGCCGTCCTTATCGGACGAACCGATCACTTGGCCGCCGCGAAGACCGCCGCCCGCCATGAAGCAGCTGAACACGGCCGCATGGTGGTCGCGTCCGGCGGTGGCATTGACGTTCGGCGTGCGGCCGAATTCGCTCAACATGATCACCAGCGTCTTCTCCAACATGCCGTCCGCAGCCAGGTCGGCGACAAGCGACGCCAACGCGGGATCCATGACTTCGCCATGGGCCCGCATCGCCGGGAAATTGTTGCTGTGCGTATCGAACCCGCCACGGTTGATCTGCACGAAGCGAACACCCTTATCGACCAGACGCTTGGCGAGCAACGCGCCACGGCCGAAAGGATTGTCGCCATAGCGCTCGATCGTCGCTTGATCCACCTTGGCCAACTCGAAAGCTTCCAGCGCCGGGCTCCGCATCAACCGCACGGCGTCGTCGATCGAGGTCTTGGTATCGGACAGACGCGGATCCTGCTTGGCGCCGGCGAAGCGGGTGTTGAACCGCTCAAGCACTTCCAAGCGGCGATTGCCCCGCACTTCGGCGATCCCTTCCGGGAACGCCAAATAAGGATCCTTTTCGCCCGGGTTGCCGACATAATAGGCTTCGCATTTCTGGCCTAAATACCCAGCCCGCGGAGCAAAGCCGCTGATCGAAATGTAAGCCGGCAAGTCGCCCATGTTCGGAACTTGGTGGGCCACCACCGAGCCAATACCGGGGTGAACCAAGTTCGGTCCCGGCAAATAGCTCGTTTGCAACTGATAGGTCGCCCGGCCGTGATCGCCCTGCGTGCCGGCGATCGAACGGACGATCGCCGCATGGTGCATTTGCTTGGCTACCTGCGGGAAGATTTCCGAAATCTCAACGCCTGGCGCCGAGGTCTTGATCGGTTGGAATTCGCCTTGCGTCGGCCGGCCCGGCTTCGGATCCCACGTGTCCAAGTGGGTCATACCGCCGCCGTTCCAGAACAGAATGACATGCTCCGCCTTCTGCACATGGTCCTTGCCAGCATTGGCCAAAAGATGGCGGACCGGCATTCCCAGGATGCTGGCCCCTAAGCTCGCCCCTGTGGCCGCCAACATCGCTCGACGCGTCGCGAAATAACCTGCACAAGCCATACTCGAAGTCCCCTCGGATCTGGATGTTTTCCGTTTCGAAAAAAGTTTCCCGTCAATGAACCAGCCCGCCAATGAACCAGCCCGCCAATGAACCAAACAGTGTTCGAACAGCCTTTCGGCGAAGACGTTTTCCAGCCAACCCCTTAGGGCAGGAACCGGAACTCATTGCAGTTTAACAGCACCCACCGCAGGTCGGCCAAGCCTTCCAGCGGAGTCGCAGCTCCCGCGACGATCTCTCGCGCTTCGGACAGTTCAGCCGCCGAAGGTTGGCGAGTCATAATCTCCCGGTACGCCATTCGAATCGCGGCCGGAACGTCCGGACGTTCCCCTTGCAACAGTGCGGCGACTGGCTCAAGAGGTCCAACCCGCGAGGCCTCGTGGGTTAAACGGCCGTTGAGCATCATCAGCGCCTGCCGCATCGTCGCGCTCTCGTCCCGTGCCTCGCCCAGATCCTGTCGCGTCGGTTGACCGAACACGCGGAGGAAGTGGCCCTGCGGCGCCGGCGATTCCATCTTCAGCGATGTGTTGAACTTGGGATTGGCGTCGGCGACGCGCTTGATCGTCTTCTCAACGTACTCAACGCCCTCGCCCCGAGCCATCCGTTCCTTCGTCATCCGCTCGGCCTCGAGCTCCTCGCGGGACATCACTCGCATCTGTTCAACGGCGACTTCCTCGCCTTCTTCGTCGAGCACCTTGGAGAAGTCGAGTTCGATGGCGTCCTCAAGGCCGTAACCCGGACCATTGCCCGCCATCCCGGCTCCCGCCATCCCGGCCATTCCGGCCATCGGTCGGCCGCCGAAGAGCATCGGGGCCGCCAACTTCACCGGCTTTCCATCCACCGACTTTGGCACTCGGATCTTCTCGTAGGTCACGACCTCATTGGCGCCCGCCGGATGCTTGAATTCGAACAGATGTCCGGCCGTCACAATGCTGTCGTAGAGCGACTCGCTGATCATCCGTCGCATTGGCGTGGCCAAGAACGCCACTTCCAGTTCTTGCCGAACCGCATCTTCGGTGTCGCTAGGAGCGCGGCTGCGGCGGTAAACCTCGGTCCGGACGATAGCTTTGATCAGGTAACGCAGGTCATACCCGTTGGCGACGAACTCTTCGGACAGGTAATCCAAAGTGACCGGATGACTGGGCGGATTGTCTTTGCGGAAGTCGTCGATCGGTTCGACAAACCCGCGTCCGATCAGCTCCTTCCACATCCGGTTCACGAGGTTGCGGGCGAAATAGCGGTTCCGCGGACTCGTCACCAATTCCGCCAATTTGATCCGCAGTTCGCTTTGGGACTGCAAGCTGGCTTGAATGTCGATCTTGCGAATGTCCTTCTTCGCCTCCGCTTGGGGATCGAGTCCATCGCCACCAAGTCCGACGCGGTTTTTGACCTTCGTATCGGCATCCGCGAGCAGGTCATCGACCGACGCGCCCGTGTTCTTGACGACTTTCGTTTCCTTGGGTGCCCGCAACTGGGACAACCGGGCGAGGAATCGCAGGCTGCCATTGTCCTCTTCGATCGGGAACGGGAAACGGGGGGCCATCGGCTTACGCGTTTCACTCGAATTCTCGTCGGGTGGCCACATCACGGTCGATTGGTCCGCCTCGGTCGTGTACACGACGCGCGTCAACTGGCTTTCCACCCGCCGGGTTTTCCCGAAGTAGGCCGCCATCCCGTAGAAGTCTTGACGCTTCCACACATCAAACGGGTGGTCGTGGCACTGAGCGCAACCAATGCGGGTGCCGAGGAACACCTGAGCCGTAACGCTCGCCATCGCCAGCGGATCCGCGTCATCGCCGAGGATAAACCCAACCTCGGGAGTACGACCCGCCTTGCCATTGGCGATAAGCAACCGCCGAGCCAACTCGTCGTAGGGCATGTTCTCTGACAGCGACTTGTGGACGAAGCTGATGAGTGCCGCGCCGCCGGTGGCGTTGGTCCGCAGTCGCAACATGTCCTCGAAGAAGACTGTCCAGCGTTCGAGGAATCGCGGGTCGGCCATCAACTTGTCGATGATTTTGTCCCGCCGCGTGTCGGCCGGCCAAGCTTCAAACTCCCGGATCTCCGCTTCCGTAGGAATACGGGCGATCAGGTCGACGTAAATTCGCCGCAGGAAAGCCAAATCGCTCGCCGCTGGCAACGGTGCTTGCTTCACACCTTGCCGCGCATTTTCCTCGTTCAACACGAGGTCCACTTCGGTGGCCCGCGTCATGCTCGACGCAGACAACGCCAGCGCAAGCGCCAGCCCAAGTCCAAACCAGTCTCGAAGCACGGGACAAACTCCTGGCACACGGAAACCCGCCACCTAGCGGCTTGGACCACCTGCCCAAACCCGCTCCACGTGATCTTCTCCGCCGGCGCGAAAAATTTTCCAACGCAACCACGCCCCGGCGCTTATCGTGCAGAAAAGCGTCCGAAGTCTAACAATCGACGATCGTTTATGTCAAATTCTTCAGGTTTTTTCCCGCAAGAATCGAGCCGCTGCGGCAACAATCCTTCCAAAAGCCGCTCGCAGCCGTCAAACGACGCGCGCGGCGTTGCCGTCAGCGGGGGATGCCCCTCAGGCGTCGATGGAGCTTGGTGACCGGCTCCGCCACGCTGTCTGGGGGCCTGTTTGGGGTGTTTCGAGCGGCCTGTGGTGGATGGTTTGGTTTCGACTTCAGGAGGTGCGAATCATGTCGAGTGGTTTTCGCGGTTTCGCGTTGCTAGGGGCGGTGGCGTTGGGAGCGGCCGGCGGCTCGATGGCGGCCAGCCTGTACCTGCAGGCTCCCCCAAGTCAGACGATCGCGCAGGAGAAAGCGACGGCGGCGCGGGCGGCACTGGCGGCTTCGTCCGATCTCTCCCAGGCCTTCAAGCTGACCGCCCACGCGGTGCGTCCGTCTGTCGTCAGCATCAGTTCGGTGAAGAAAGTGCGGGTGATCAATCCCCGGCTGCGACAACGACCCGGGGCACCCGGCATGCCGGGTATTCCCGACGAGTTGCGGCGGTTCTTCGGCGATGACCCGTTCGAGCGGATGCTGCCGCAGTTGCCGCAGGCGCCCGAGGACTTCAACCAAGAAGGGCTCGGGAGCGGCGTCATCGTATCCGCCGACGGTTACATCTTGACGAACAACCACGTGGTGGCGGGCGCGGACGAGGTGACGGTGACCACCTCGGACTCGCGGCAGTTGCGGGCCAAGATCGTCGGCACCGATCGGGCCACGGATGTCGCCGTCCTGAAGGTCGAATCCAAGGATCTCGTCCCCGCGCCCTTGGGAGATTCCGATGTGTTGGAGGTTGGGGACTGGGTCATGGCGATCGGCAGCCCGCTGGGGTTGAACCAGACGGTCACCGCCGGCATCATCAGCGCGATGGGACGCCAAGTGGGCGTAACCAACGGCGGCTATGAGGATTTCCTGCAAACGGATGCGGCGATCAACCCCGGCAACAGCGGCGGGCCGCTCGTGAATCTCAAGGGGGAAGTGATCGGCATCAACACGGCGATCGCCTCGCGTTCCGGTGGCTTCAGCGGCATTGGCTTCGCGATTCCCGTCAATATGGCGCGGTCGATCATGGACCAGATTCGCGACAATGGGAAAGTGACGCGTGGCCGGATCGGAGCGGCGATCCAGGACCTGACGGAGGATCTCGCGAAGTCGTTCGGCTACAGCGGCCGCGAGGGGGCCCTGATCGACGACGTGGTGCCCGACAGCCCAGCCTCGAAGGCGGGCCTGAAGGCCGGCGACATTGTCACGAAGTACCAAGGCAAGCCGGTGAAATCGTCCAGCCAATTCCGCAACGCGGTGGCGGCGACCACTCCCAACACCAAAGCGGAAATCGAGATTTTCCGCGACGGCAAGAAGCAAACGCTGCAAGTCCAGGTCGGCTTGTTGTCGGCAGAAGAGATGGCGCGTGCCCAACCTGACGCCGGCGACGAGGAAGCGAGCGCCGACGCCCTGGGCCTGAGCGTCCAACCGCTCACGCCTGAAATCGCTCGTCAACTGGGCTTGAAAGACGCTCCAGCGGGCGTGGTCATCGCTGGCGTCGAACCGGGCAGCCTGGCTGCTCGCGGCGGCTTGCGGGCCGGCGACGTGGTCGCCAGCGTGGGCGGCCAGGATATCGCGAACGTCAAAGAGTTCCGCGACGCCATGGCCAAACAGAAGGCCAGCGAAGGTGTCCGCCTTACGATCGTTCGGGAAGGTTCCAAGCGGTTTGTCTTCCTGCGCACTAGCTAACACGAAGGCGTGCATTCGCATCTCGTGCAAAGTTTGGAGCTCCGTCGTCACCGCCGAGCCGTAAGCGACGGCTCTGCCGGGAATCGAAAACCGCCATCGCGCGGCCGGATCAGCCAACTGGCTCGCCCGCCGGCTAGAGCATCTGTCGGTGGGCCGTGAAGCTCCCAAGTCGCTGATTGGCGTCTATTGTCTACTTCGCGCATGGTCGTGCTGGGGATGTCGTCACAATAGAAAAGTAGGCTCGAACCTGTTATTGTAATTTTCGATGGAACTCACAAGACGCTCGCGCCGGTCGCATCTCGACGGCTTGTTGGCCAGACTTCGTGGGTTGCGGGTTCGAACTCCTCCATGCCTACTTTCTTATTGCGGCGCTCGATGAGGTGCTTGATAGGGCCCAAGCTCGACTCGACAGCCATCTTCTGGATGGTGGTGGATTGCGTCGAATCCGCGTGGTCACGAACTCCTTGGTTGAGCTGGATGCTCGCGGTGGCGATCACCTTCGCCGTGCCGTATAGGGTGGTCGGGCAGGAGGCGAAACGGAACCCCATCGATGCGTCCAAAGACCAGCCAACTGACCTTGCGAATCGCTCGGTCGATGTCGCGCGGCGGGTGTTGACGCTCGACCAGGACGATTGGGGCCGCCCCGTAGCTTTGGAGGGCTATGGCCATCTGCGGCGAAAGTTGATGGAAGGCCTGGAGGGAAGGGCGATCGTCAGCGGCGAATCGCTGGACCTGGCGCGATTCAACCAACCGGGATACTTGGACGAATTACGCGTGTGGCTTGGACGTAAATACGCGAAATTCAAGCCGGAAGTCATCGTGGCGTTCGGGGAAGAGTGTTTAACGTTCGCCTCGCGTTTACGCGCGGAACTATGGCCGGAGACTCCAATCGTCTTCGCGGCGATTCCCCCTGAGCGATTTCGGGAACTGCGGCTTCCGCCGAATTGTACGGGAGTGGTGCATAACGACTTTCATTTGTCGGAAACTTTGGCGATCGCCCGTCAGCTCTTTCCAGAAAGCCGTCGTGTCGCGTTTGTCGCGGGCGATATCCGCCGCGAGCCATTCAATCAGGCGCCATATAAGGAGTTTCTCGCGCTTCCAGACGAGTGGGAGCGGATCGACTTGACGGGCTTGCCGATGGCGGTGCTGCGACAAAGGATCGCCAGTTTGCCCGACCAAACCGTGGTCTATTACTCGGCGGTCTTCGTCGACGGCGAAGGGAAAATCTGGGGTGGGCCGCAGGCGCTGCGGGAAGTCGCGGCCCATGCGACGCGACCGATTTTCTGCAACCTCGACACGTTTGTCGGGCAGGGAGCGCTCGGCGGCAAAACGTTGAGCATGGAGCGTTTCGCCTCGGATGTCGCCATGCTCACGTTGCGGACCATGGCGGTGGGCAGCGCGTCCGGAGTCCCCCTGGAATACCGCGACGCGTCGCGTCCGGTCTTCGATGATCGCCTGCTGCATCGATTCGGAGTTTACCGTCGGCAGCTTCCCGCCGCGTCCGAACTGCGCTTTCGAGTTCCCTCGCTGTGGGAGGATTATCGTGTCGAACTGATGCTCGCCGCCGTCGTGTTCGCTGTCCAGAGCGGAACCCTATCTTGGCTGGTCGTTAGCCTGTGGCGGCGGCATTACGCGGAGCGGTCGCTGCGACGCACCAACCAGTATCTGGAACTGGCCGCCGAGTCCGCTGATGTGAATGTTTGGGAGTGGGATATTGAACACAACCGGGTTTCGACGAGCGACCGCTTGCGGGCCCTGTTCGCCGTCGCCGCGGGGGAACCATTAAGCATCGAGCGGTTCACGGAGCGCGCGCATTCCGAAGATATGGCGTTGTGGCGGGAATCGCTGATCGCGCCGCCGCCAAACTGCTCCAGTTTCGACCTCTCTTGTCGCTTCGTATTAGCTAGCGGCGAAGTACGATGGCTCGATTTCCGCGGTCTCTTCGAATTCCGAGACGGCTCGGATGAACGCCTACGGGCCCGAGGCGTTGTCACCGATGTGACTCGCCGCGCGCAGGCCGAGTTGGAATTGGCGACCCGACGCGAGAACGCGGCGCAGTTCACCCGTGCGAGCACTCTCGGCGAGATGGCCGCCTCGGTCGCCCATGAGCTCGGGCAACCGTTGACCGCGATCCGGAATTTCGCCGAAGCGGCCACCATGCTCCTGGCCGGCTCTTCTCCGCAAGTCGAGAAAGCCCGAAACGCAGTCGCCCATATCCAGCACGATGGCCAACGAGCCGCCGATATCCTGGTGAAGATTCGCGGCCTGTTCCAACGCCGGCCTTTGGAAATGGAAGAGATTCCCGCCAAAGAGTTCTTCCAGGGCGTCGGACAACTCATGCGAGCCGTCGCGGAGCAACATCAAACGCGTCTGTCATTCCAACTTTCTCCGACGATTGCGACCATCGTGGCGGATCGAGTGTGCCTGCAGCAGGCGATTGTCAATCTGCTGGTCAACGCGATCGACGCCAGCCGTGAACTGCCGCTCGCCCGCCGCGTCGTCGCGCTCGAAGCCCATGAAGATGGCTCGGGCGGAACCGTGATCGAAGTCCATGACAACGGTCCCGGCATCGCGGCCGAAAATCTCCCCAAAGTGTTCACCCCGTTCTACACCACAAAGCCGCAAGGCCTTGGCCTTGGCTTGCCTCTTGTGCGGTCGATCGCCGAGGGTCACGGTGGACGCATCCGCGCCATCAGCAATCCCCAAGAGGGGACAACCTTTGTCCTGGAATTACCCGCCATTACGCCATGATTGAAACGCCGCAAGCCACAACCGGCCTAGTCCAGGTCATCGATGACGATCTCTCGATCCAGGCTTCGCTCGCCACCCTGCTGGAAGCGGCAGGCCACCGAGTCGCGGTTTATGGCTCGACCGCCGAGTTGCCAGCGATCACGCCTCGCGATTCCCCGGCTTGCATCCTGCTCGATATGGAAATGCCCGGGCTCAACGGCCTCGAATTCTATCGCCAACTCGCAGGTCACGCCGACCTGCCGCCCGTCATCTTCCTCACGGCCCACGGCGACGTGCCCGCGAGTGTGTCCGCGATCAAATCCGGGGCCTTCGATTTTCTGCTCAAGCCTGCCAACCCGCAGCGACTCCTCCAGGTGATTGCTCGCGCCCTCGAGTTCGACCGGGAACGAATCGCCAGCCGCGCGGTCGACGATTCGTTACGTCGACGCATCGACTCGCTCAGTTTGCGGGAACGGCAAGTCGTCGGCCTCGTCGCCGGCGGACGGCTCAACAAACAGATCGCCCGTGAACTGGGAATCACGATCGCCACCGTTAAGGTTCATCGTGGCCGAGCCATGACGAAACTCGGAGTCGACTCGGTCACGCAACTCGTTCGGATCGCTGACCGGTTCGGCCTGACCACGCCTCACGTCGCGTCCGCTAGCGGCCAAACTATGGGCGCTGATGAGGCAGCCGATACCGCTGGCGACGACGACGGCGAAGACAGTTCCGACTAACTGGTGGAATGGTCGCCCTCCCCGCGGACTTCGCGACAACTTCCCAGGCTTCCGTGTGGCGCGGCGACTGTTGTCGTTCGCAAACACGCACTGCCGCGAATATTAAACAAGGCCACGTGCTTTAGACCTAAGTCGAATAGTGGCACGGCCAGATCATTCCCTACATTTGATACCCGGCTAGGAAGGCCAATTTGCGTTCGCAGGGCCATGGTGGGCGGAACCGACCGTGGACTTAACCTCGCGATCGTCCAATTGTTCCGACAACCATCCCGCCAGCGGACGCGAAGCCTGTTTTTCAGATTCGTTTCCAGCGACGTGGATGATCTATGCCTCTGCGATTTGGCGAGTTCTTGCGTACTCGGTTCCATCGATTCTTGGCCCGCCGTGCCACATCCCGACGGCGTCTGACACGATTGCGTCGCGAGCGTTTGAAACGGCTGGAAGTCCTCGAGATCCGCCGGTTGCTTGCGATTGATGTCGTGGTTCAACCGGGCCAGACTTACGGCGATACGGGCACCTACATCCAGAACACCGTCGACACGTACACCCAACAAGCCGGCGGGCGGTTACAGATCGAGATTGGTTCGGCTAGCCAATTCGATCGACTCGCGGTCGGCGGCAATGTCGCGCTGGATGGCACGTTGGAGGTCAAACTGGTAGGCGGTTTCGAGCCCGCCGTCGGATCCAACTTTACCTTTATCGCCGCTTCCAATGCCTCGGTTTCGGGAAAATTTGCGGATACGCTCGGAATGTTCGCGTTCCCGTCCGGCGACCGCTACTTCGATATCACCTCCACAGCGAGCGGACTCAACCTCGAAGTCAAAGCCACGCCTGGCGGGTTGAATTTCGCGCCGCTCGCCGCCCAACGCGATCGGTTCGCCGAGTTCCTCGGCAACTACTATGCGACGCCCCAGTTCGCCTACAGCGGTAGTTTCTCCGCTGCCGGGTTCGCCGACATTTCCGGCACGTTTGGACTCGTCAAATCGGGGGCCGCCATCCAAGCCGCCGGTACCGCCTCCGTCGCGATGAACGCTGGCTCCGCCTCGGTCGGCCTCGCCAATGCCCCGTTTGGTTTCGTAATCACCGCCGCCAACAAAGTCGCCTTCGAAGCCGCCGGCACGCCAGTCTTCACGAATACCGGCTTCGACTCTCTGACCGCCTCCGCCGCCCGGTTCCGCTACAACAACACGAACACCGCCTATACGGGACAATCCGTTTCCGCCGTGGGTAGCAGTTACACGTTCGCCTCGTTGCCCGCCGCCTCCGACCTGCGAGTGTTTTCCATCGACTCGCTGGACGCGACGATCGGCGGTTCGCTGCGAGTTTCCGGCGACTTCAACTTCCAAAGTCAAAACGGCGACATTCGGGCCATCGCCTCCAACGCGGCCGCGCGGCTACAAGCCGGAGCCTCCCTTTCCGCAGGGGTTTCTTCGGCCGTTGCCGCGTTGTCGCTCAACGCCGACGGCACTCGACAGTTTTACGCCAACGGCGCCTTCGCGCTCAGCGGCGGCAGTGTGGCCCAGGCCAGTGGCACCGCGACGGTGGTGGAAAACACCGCCACTTCCGCCACCAGCGCTCGGGACATCACGATCGACGGAACAACCGTCTCTCTCCCCGCGATGACCGCGTCAACCCGCCGGGTCGCTGGCACGGTGGCGATGAGCATGCTGGATTTTGTCCACGTGAGCGGCGGTGTGACGATCGAACAGGCGCCACGCACCCTTACCCTTACGGACGGCTCGACGGTCGCTGTCGATGTGCTGACGATCGGCGGCAATAACCTCAGCGGCTTCACCGGTATCGACGGGCCCGCCTCGAACCCCGATGCCGCCGGCCTGTCACTGGCCAATCTCAAGCTCGGCGCCGTGCTGGCCGCGCCTCGCGATAGCCAGGGCGGCTCGGACCTGCGAACATGGACAGCCACCCGCGCGACTGCGGCCACCGCCACCTTCGTCAGCGATGGTTCGGTCACCGGAAACGCAACGAACATCACGGTCGGTGTGAATCAGGCCCGCGGCTCACTCGGAGGCAACTCCGCGAGTGTTGCCGCCAACTTTTCCGGTTCGCCATTAACCATCGCGGCCGGAGATGGCACCACGACCTCGATTGACTTTTCCCAGGCTGCTCTCACTGCCGCAACGACCGCCACCATCACGGCCGGCTCGTTCCTCGAGATGACGGGCGGCTGGGCGTTCACGAAGACGAGCAAGGACGGGGTGGAACGGCTCGAGGCGGGGGT
>JBIKVL010000767.1:0-3134 GCA_044356875.1 Pirellulaceae bacterium
TCGTTGGCGAGCGCCGCTTCGTAGTTGTTGCGGGCCTCCTGCAGGATGGTGGCCGCCTCCGCCGCCTTGTTCTGGGCGCGAAGCAGTTGCGCTAGCCGAAGCCACGCCAGCGGCGCGATCGCACTGGCTTTGAGGGGATCGGCGCGGAACCGCGTCAATTCGTTTTGAGCCGTGCCAAGATCGTTGAGTTCAATCAGACAATTCGCTCGCTCGAAGGCGGCGGCCGGCGCGGCGGCGCTCGCGGCGAACTGCTGTCCCACCCGTTCGAACGCCTGTCGCCCCGCCTGCAACTTTTGGTTGCGGGCGTTGGGATCGGCAAGCTGGCGGGCGATCCGCTGTTGGCAGTACCCGAGCTTCAACAGCGCGTCCGGAGTTTGCGGCGCCGCTTTCGCCGGATCCGGGCCTTGGGCCCCGACAAATTGGTCGAGCAGCTTTTGGGCTTCATCGAGAGTCTGCAACTGACGGGCGACAGCGAGCGCGTCGGCGTCGTCCGAAGGCAGTTCGCGAAGCACGCAATCGGCAAGATAATAAGGACCGGCGGCCAATTCGCCCTGGAAGTCGGAGGACGGAATCTCGGCGAGCAGCTTGCGGGCAAAGGCTAAGTCGCCAAGTCGGTACTGAGCCAGGGCCCAGCGGTAACGGGCGAGCGATGCTTGGGGGAATTCGGGGAACTTATCGAGCAGCGTTTTGTAGCGATTGGCCGCCTCGGTGAGCCACTTTTGCACTTCCGGATTCTTGGGCGCGGTGGGCGAAGCGGGCGGCGCGGGTTCGATCGCGGCGGCTCGCAGCGTGGCGTTTTCGGCCGAACGGAACATGACCGACGCCAGCAGTGGACTCTGCGGATACGTCTGGGCGAATTGCTGAGCGGCCGCATCGGCGGCGTCCCACTGCGTGGCCAGATGCAAGGCGATCACGCGCCGCTGCGTGAATTCTTCCAGCCGTTCCGCTGCGAGATTCTCTTTAATCGCCGTCTCGTAGGTGGCGGCGGCCGGCGCGGGTTGTTTATTCGTTTGCTGCAGGTCGCCGAGCTCCAAGAGGATTTCCGCGCGGCGGAGCTTCGCTTCCGGCTCGGCGGCGATCCGCTGATTCGCGCGGTCGGCCGCTTGGCTGAGCAGTCCCAGGGCGCCGTTGATCGCCTGTTGATAGGGCGCGGCTTGCGCGGGATCGGCGGCTCCGAGTTGCGCTCGGGCCGTCCACAGCAAAGCTCGGTCGGCGAGGGTGGCGTGCGGGTGAAGCGGCTGGAGCGTGGCGAGCGCGGCGGGGAACTGCCGCAGTTCCACCTGGCACATCCCTTGGCGGAGTCGCGCTTCGTCCGCCAACGGCGACTTCGGATGTTGTTCGAGGAAGGCAGTGAACCGCGGCAGCGCGTCCGCCGCCTTCTGCTGTTCAAGCAACAAGACGGCCCAATGGAACTGGGCTTTCGCGACGTGATCGGGCGCCGTTCGCGTCAACTCTTCGAGCCGCGCCCGCTCCTCCGGCTGTCCCTGTAACGCCGCGGCGTTTTGCAACTGCTGCTGGGCGGCTGCCTTCTGCTTGAGGTAGCCGGCCACGACCGCTTCGTACATCGCGGCCGCCTCGGGGCGTTCATCCAATTGATGGTGGGTGCGGGCGAGCAGGTATTGCGCATGAACGCCGAAGACGGGATCCGCGAACGGCGCGAGTTTGCTGAGCGACCGGACGGCGAGAGCGTAATCGCGGAGTTGGAATCCGGCGTTGCCCAGGAGATAGTTCGCGAGTGGCAGGTAGCGGCTGGTGGCGAGCGTCGCGTCCGCGACGAGCGGGGCGAGTAGATCGGCTGCCTCTTTCCATTTCTCCTGAGCGAGCAGCATTTCGGCCTGGTCGCAGCGAGCGCGTGCCGACCAGTCGGACTCGGGCGCGATCGTGCTATTGGCCGGCGGTGGCGACTTGGGCCGAGCGGTCCACGCCGCATGGCTTTCGCCGAACCGCTGGGCCGCTTGGGCGAACTGCTGCGCGGCCGCTTGCTTGAGCGGCCCAGCTTCGTTCGGCTTGGCGACGATTTGGCCGAGCGAATCGTATGCCCAACCGCGATGAGCCAGCCCCAGGTAGTAGAGCGCCTCGGCACGCTGCGGAAAATCCGCCGCCGTCGCGGGTGGCGTCAACGCTTCGGTGATCGCCTTGTAGTCCCGCGGCGCGACTTCCAACAACGCGAGTCCCAGGCCATAGCGAGCGGCTTGCACACCCGGCTGATTGGCATGTTTTTGCGTGTACTCGCGATATCGGTCGGCGGCGACAGTCCACTGCCTCTCGTTGTACGCGCGATGGCCCGCATTCAAAATCAAGGCCGCTTGCTCTTCCGGCTTGAGCGGCGGCTGCGCGGAAACGTAGGAGGCGATGGCAAGCACGACACAGATCGTCGCGGCGAACATGACGCGGGGCCGCGGCGCCGCTGACGTCGCCCACGCGTTCGTAGGGGCGAAGTCTCGGAGGGTCGAGTATCGGTCGCCGGGGGAGACTCGGTCCATAGACGATTCGCCTTCGTGAGGTGCGGGTTATCGACAACGGGGCGGCAAACGCCGATAAGTGGCGAATAGCGGCCAGTGACGACCTTAAAGACCCGTATTGAGTTCGAATAAGCAGGCAATTATGAATGCCTAAAGTGAACGCTGTCAAGCAACTTTACCGGTCGCAAGGTACGATCTAGCGGGGCGAGTTGCAGCAGTCGGGGAGGTAGCGACCATGCTAGGTTTTTGGACGAACGGTGAGCGGCTTTGCGACGGAGTGAGTCGCCGCGAGTGGCTTCGAGTGGGTGGCATTGGGCTGGGCGGTCTGGGGCTTGACGCGTTGCTGCGGGGCCGGGCTCGAGCGGAATCCGAGGGGCGGCGGGTGCGGGCCAAGTCGGTGATCGTGCTCTTTAATTCGGGCGGCATCCCCCACCATGAGACTTGGGATCCCAAGCCCGACGCGCCGGCGGAGATTCGTGGCGAATTCGGGGCGATCGCGACCCGCACCCCAGGATTGCTCGCCGGGGAACTGATGCCGAAGACGGCCATCTGGACCGATCGGATCGCCGTCGTGCGGTCGATGGTCACGGGCGACAGTGCTCATTCGACGAGCGGCTACCAGATGCTTACGGGCGTCCCCCATGTTCCGCTGAGCCGGGAAAATGCCGGGCC
>JBIKVL010000768.1:0-3129 GCA_044356875.1 Pirellulaceae bacterium
GGATACGTGACGCTCAACCGGCAGCCACGATGGCCGAGCATCGGGTTGGCCTCGTGCAGTTGGCTGACGCGAGCCTTCACCACGGACGGCTTGACGCCCATGGCGTCCGCCATTTCCTTCTGGCTCTTGTCGTCGTGCGGGAGGAACTCGTGCAAAGGCGGATCCAGCAAACGGATCGTGACCGGCAGGCCCTTCATCGCGGTGAACAGGCCGACGAAGTCTTCCCGCTGGTACGGCAGCAGCTTCGCCAACGCCTTCTCCCTCGCTTCGACCGTGTCCGCGAGGATCATTTCCCGCATCGCCTTGATGCGGTCGCCCTCGAAGAACATGTGCTCGGTGCGGCAGAGGCCGATGCCTTCCGCGCCGAAGTCGCGAGCCCGCTGGGCGTCGGCCGGCGTGTCGGCGTTGGTGCGGATCTTCATCGTGCGGTACTTGTCGGCCCACTTCATCACGGTCGCGAAGTCGCCTGACAACTTCGGCTCTTGGGTCGGCAGCGAGCCTTCGAACACTTCGCCCGTCGAACCATCGATGGAGAGCGTGTCGTTCGGGCCGTAGGTGTTGCCACCGATGACGACTTTCTTCGCGTTGACGTCGATCACGATCTCGCCAGCGCCGACCACGCAGCAACGGCCCCAGCCGCGGGCAACGACCGCCGCGTGGCTAGTCATGCCGCCCGTGCTGGTGAGAATGCCGGCCGCCGAGTGCATCCCTTCGACGTCTTCCGGATTCGTTTCCTTGCGGACGAGGATGATCTTCTCGCCGCCCTTGGCGCGTTCCACCGCTTCGGCGGCGGTGAACGCCAGCTTGCCCACGGCGCCGCCCGGCGAGGCGGGCAGGCCGCGCGTCAACGCGGAGACCGACTTCTTCGCGGCGGGGTCGAAGCTGGGCAGCAACAGCTGGGTCAAGTCGCCGGCCGGAATCCGCAGCACGGCCGTCTTCTCATCGATCAGCTTCTCTTTCACCAGGTCGGTGGCGATCTTCACGGCCGCGGCGCCAGTCCGCTTGCCGTTACGCGTCTGCAGCATGAACAGCGTGCCACGCTCGATCGTGAATTCGATGTCCTGGACATCCTTGAAATGGCCTTCAAGCGTCTTTTTGATTTCCAACAGTTGCTTGTAGACCGCCTTGTTCCACTTCGGCATTTCGTCGACGTGCTGAGGCGTGCGGATACCGGCCACCACGTCTTCGCCTTGGGCGTTCACGAGGAATTCGCCGTAGAACTTGTTCTCGCCCGTCGACGGGTTGCGAGTGAACGCGACGCCGGTGCCCGAATCGTCGCCCATGTTGCCGAACACCATCGACTGGACGTTGACCGCCGTGCCCTTCAGGCCGGTGATGTTTTCCACTTGGCGATAGATCATCGCCCGCGGCGCCATCCAGCTTCGGAAGACGGCCTCGATCGACAGTTCCAACTGCTTGAGCGGATCTTGCGGGAACGGATGGCCCGTGTGCTTTTCGTAGACCTTCTTGTACTTGTCGCACAGCTCGATCAAGCCTTCCGTCGGCACGTCGGTGTCGAGCTTCGCGTTGTACTTCTTCTTCAGCTCGTCGAACGCCTCTTCGAAGTGCTCGTGATCGACGCCAACGACGACGTCGCCGAACATGTTGATCAAGCGGCGGTACGAATCGTATGCGAAGCGTTCATTGCCGGTGGCGTTCGCCAAGCCAACGACGGACGAATCGTTGAGGCCGAGGTTCAGGATGGTGTTCATCATGCCGGGCATCGAGGCGGCGGCGCCGGAACGCACGGAGACGAGCAGCGGATCCTTCAGGTCGCCGAACTTCTTCTTGAGTTCCTTTTCGAGCGTCGCGATCGCCTTCTGCACTTCGCCCATCAGCGCTTCCGGCAGCTTCTTGCCGTTTTCGTAGTAGAGCGCGCAGCATTCCGTGGTGATCGTGAATCCCGGGGGAACGGGCAGGCCGATGTTCGTCATCTCGGCGAGGTTCGCGCCTTTGCCGCCCAACAACTGCTTTTGGTCGCCTCGGCCGTCGCACCGCGTCTTGCCGAAGTAATAGGTCAACTTGCCACTCGCCCCGCCCGCTTTCTTCGCCATAATCGAAACAGCTCCAAGTGATAGTCTGAAACGTTGAACCGGCGCGCCGCCCGCGCGGAAACCGCCTGTCCTCGCTATTCGCCCCAAGTTGTAAACTCGCACACTGTAACAACCTGGGACGACTTCCGCCAGTGGCGGCGGGCGCGGCCCGAGCCGTCCCGCGACCCATTTAGGCCGTGGGGGGAATTATCGGTTGAAGCGATTGTGCGGTTTGAGGGAAGTAAGACAAATCGATGGAGCTGACGCCCTTTATGCACCCCGCCCTCGCGAAAACGGATCATCGCCCCTGGCCGCTCCCCCGCGGACATTGGCGCCTCTCCCAAAACTGGCTCGACCTGCTGTTCGCGCATTACCCCGTCCCGGCCGAAGCCGTGCGGCCGCTTGTGCCACGCTCGCTGGAGATCGATGTCTACGAGGGCCGAACCTGGGTGGGCGTGGTTCCGTTCCGCATGACCGGGATCCGCGCGTGGCCGTTCCCATCGGTGCCCGGCACCGCCGCTTTCCTCGAACTGAACCTGCGTCTGTACGTCCGTTACCAAGATCGGCCGGGCGTGTGGTTCGTGAGCTTGGACGCGTCGAACACGTTGGCGGTCCACACCGCGCGGTGGCTCTTCGACCTGCCATATCATCGCGCGAAGATGCGGATGGAAACGCGGGGCGACACGTTTCACTTTTGGTCCGATCGGCCCGCGCGGTCGCTCCGGCCGCGACTGGCCGCCGACCCGAAGGAGCCGATGCGAGTCGAATTCGCCGCCGACTATACGCCGGACGGCCCCGAGTTCCTCGCCAAGCCCGGCTCGCTGGAACACTTCCTCACCGAGCGTTACTGTCTGTATTCGCTGTCGCCGCGGGGCCGGCTGTGCCGTTCGGAAGTGCATCACGCGCCGTGGCCGCTTCGAGTGGCGCAGGGCCGCATCGATGCCGCCAGCCTGCTCGCCGCCACCGGCTTGGAACCGCACGCGCGCCAAGCGCCGCTGCTGCACTTTTCGCGCGGCGTCTCGACGATCATCTGGACGCCCCAGCGGCTCGACAAACGCTGATAGCGGTAACCGAAGGCGTTGTAGCGGAGCGGCGT
>JBIKVL010000038.1:0-11265 GCA_044356875.1 Pirellulaceae bacterium
CGCTTCGAGAGCCGCCGCTTTGTTGGCGAGGTCGCGAGCCTTTTGATCCGAAACGATCGCCGCTCGGCGGCCCGCTTCGCGAATGGCGCCTTCAATCTTGTTTCGCAGTTGTGTGCGAACGTCGGCGTCGACCTCGACGGCCCGCTCGACGTCCTCCATCAGCACCTTCAGCGCCACCGAGGCGCCCTCGGGGTCTTCGCCCATCCGTTGCCGGGCATTGGCGAGCGTTCGCTCGACGTCGGCTTGCACTTTTTGAGCAAGCACACGGCGTTCGGTTTCGATGCGATCCAGGAACTGGCCGCCCTCGGCTTCGAACTGCCGCAGCAGGTCGCCCGGACGGGAACCACCGGCCGCAGGTGCGCCCGCCGCGGCGCCGTTGAGCTTCAGCCCTTCTTCTTGCAGCGCGACAGGCTCTTGACCCTTCGCCGCCGCTTCCGCCACCACGCGGGCCGTTGGATTACTGGGGTCGTTGCGGAGCGCGAAGTCCGCAGCCACTCGAGCACCCGCGACATCGCCGCGGCTGAGCGCTTGTTCGCTCAAGCGGGACAGGTCGTCCGCGGCGCCTTGGAGAGCGAACGCGACGCTCTGCAGTCCTTCCGAGCCGACGGTGGGCAGCGAAAGCCCCTGATCAGCGCGAGCGACATCGACCAACCGCGGCAGGAACGCGAAATCCTCATTGGAATCTTCGGCGCGGAGCGACCATTGAATTTGCTTCGTTCCGCCGGCCACTTCGACCGAAGCGGACATCGCACGCATTTCGCCATCGTTCATCGGACCGACGAGCACCGTGTCGCGGTCATCGCGGAGCGGCGGCAGATTCATCGGCAGGGCGGCCTGCAGCGGCGCCGGCAGGTCGACCGCGGTGGGCCACGCAACGGTCGAACGGACGGCGGCGGCGAGCCGCGAGCCGACCTGTTGTGCCGAGTTGGTGCCCGCAGGATCGGCGACCACGATGCCGCCCGTTTGATTCGCGATCGCGGCAAGCAGCGGCACGTTCACTTCGGGACCGACCGCATAGCTGGAAACCGAAATCCGCTTGCCGACCAAGCTCTGAACGGCTTGGCCGAACGCCGCGCTGCCTAATACCTTCGCCCGGCTGACGCCGTCGCCGATGTACACAACCGTCTTCTCATTGCCCGACTTGGGGTCGAACGCCGCTTCGGCGGCTCGCAAAGCGCCCAGCATGTCGGTCGAGCCGAGGGGCACGCGGGCTTCCAGCTTCTGCATGGCGCCGGCGATTGCTTCACCGTCGGCGGCCGAAAACGCCGGTTGTAGATTGACAGCGGTCAGGTCGACCGCGACTAGGCGGACTCGGTCGTTCGCCTGCAGGCGTTCGAGCAACGTGCCCATCGCGACCAGAGCGTCATCGCGATAGCTGGCCGTTTGACTGGCCGAGGTATCGAAGAGCACCACGACGTCGCGGCCCTTCGCGGCCGTGTCCGGCAACTGGGCTTGAACGCTCAACGCGAAGAAGCCTTCGCCCGACGGCTTGCGGTAGGTGGCGAGCCGCGAGAGGCTTTCCGCCGCACGCTTGGCGACGGAACCCGTCACGGCGGCATTCTTCGCGAGCGAGCTCTTCGCAGCCGAATTCTTCGCCGCCGCATTCTTAGCAGCCGAGCTCGTGGCGCTACCCGCCGGCTTTCCGGGGATTTCGGAGGGCGGTGCGCTGAGGGCCTCGTTCGCGAACAGCGTCGCGCACGTAAGCAAGGACGGCAACCATAGCCTTCGCTGGGACATGTTTTGGCAACTCCGCACTGAAACCCTGGATCGACCCGTCGCCGCGCCGGTCACGGCGCGCCACCGCCACCCCTACTCGTTTCGGTGACTAAATATACGTGGCTGCAAGCCGGGTGACGGATTTTCAAGTGATTTTATTTCAAAGGCGCGGCGAATGCTAGAAAAAAAACAACAAGGGAACCGCTCAGGTAAATTTCACGGCCTAAGTAACTCGCGGTCTACTCAAGCTCCCTGCGATCGTCCCGCGAACTACCCGCCCGCCTGGGGAGGCGATGAGTGGAGTGCGGAAGGATTCGCCTCTGCCTTCGCCTCTTCGCTCACCGCTTCGTTCGCCGCTCCCCGCAGGCTTTCCGCCAGCCGCTGGAACATCGTTGCGACCTTGTCGAGGCTTGTCGCCACCCGCAACGCCACTCGTTGAGCCGCGACTCCAACCGGTTCCCAGCTCGCAGACGGAGAACCCGCCGCTTCCACCGGCACCTCCACGGACGCTTCCGCCGACGATCCCTCCGCCGACGATCCCTCCGCCGGCGAATCCTCCGCTGCGTCGCCCAGCGTGTCGACCGGGTCTTCCTCGCCCGTCGTAAGCCATTGCGGAATAAGACTTTCGGTCGGCGTTTCCGGCAATCGGGCCGCCGCCGTCGCGGAATCCACCTGCTCAACAGGCACGTTGGTCGCCTCCCCGGTCTCGGCGACAGCAACAGTCGGCGTCTCGGCTGCTGTCGGCGTCTCGGCTGCGGCCGGCGTCTCGGCTGCTGCCGGCGTCTCGGCTGCTGCCGGCGTCTCGATCGCGGCGGAAGTTTCGGCCGAAGCTGGTGATTTGGCGGCTTCCGTCCCGGCTTCCGGCGCCTTCGTTTCCAGCGTCACGACTGCTGGTGACTCAGCCACTGGTAACTCGCTCGCCGGAGACTCGACAGCCAGCGACGCGACAGCGGGAAGTGCGACCACGAACGAGGTCGCGAGGGTCGAAGCGGGCTGCGGTTTCGACCGAATCGACTCGAGATTCCGGGCCGTGGCACGCGTCCGCCCTTTCCCCTTAACCGCGGGACGGTTGGTGCGGTCCGCGGCCGTCAAGCCGAGCGCTAAGGCGCCGCACAGCATTAAGAGCGCGAAACTGGGTCGTTGCATCGCGGACACCTCCTACCCCATTGCCACCACCGCCAGGAGGCGTTTGGAAACGCCACTCGACCGGCAGGTGACAGCCAGATTGTCTTCCCTCGCCCACTGGGTATCGGAATCCGGCGAATTTTCGCATGAGGCAAACCGCAACGGCCGGGCAAGTTGGGGCACCCAGTTGTTGTCGGGCGATCCGATCAACGCAGTTGGTGCGATCACGCAGCCTGAAGCGGACAGGGACCAGCCGGTTGGACTCCGCGCGAATCCCGAAAATGCCTATCGTACCGATCATGCCGTTGAGAGTCGGCAAGGAATGGTTCGTCGAGTCCGGTGATTTTTTCGAGAGTCGGTGACTGACATGGCAACTTCGTCTCCTTCGCTAGCGTGGGCACTTGGCGTCATGCTGGTCGCGGCGATGCTGGCGGCTCCCGCCCAGGCGCAACCGGCCCCCAGAGTGGCCACCGGAGCGGCACCTGGAGAGGCACGGGGCACGCCTCCGGTCGCTCCCACCAATCCGCCCCTAAGGCCCGCGGCCAATTTTCCGCCCGTGTCGGCCGGACTGGCCCCCGACGAATTGACTCCCGAGGAACGGATCTACGTCAGCGTGTATGAACAGGTGAATCGCAGCGTGGTGAACATCACGACCAAGGCGATTCGCGGCGACAATCCCTTCCAGATGGAATTGCCGGTGGAAGGAGCCGGTTCCGGGTCGGTGATCGACCAACAGGGCCACGTGCTGACGAACTACCACGTCGTGGAAGGAGCGACCTCGATCCGCGTCGCGCTGTTCAACGGCGAGTCCTTCGACGCCCGAGTGGTGGGCCATGACGCGATGAATGACATCGCCGTACTGCAAGTAACCGCGCCGGCCGAAAACCTGTTTCCAGTTCGCTTCGCCGACAGCTCCCACCTGCGGGTCGGCCAACGCGTCATCGCGATCGGCAATCCGTTCGGGTTGGAACGCACCATGACGCTGGGGATCGTTTCGAGCTTGAACCGCACTTTGCCGACCCGGGCCGGTCGCTCGCTGAAGTCGCTCATTCAAATCGACGCGGCCCTCAATCGCGGCAACTCGGGGGGACCGCTGCTCGATAGCCGGGGCCGCTTGATCGGCATGAACACGGCGATCGCCAGCAGCACGGGCGAAAACACCGGGGTCGGATTCGCGATTCCGGCCAACATCCTGGCCCGCGTCGTTCCTCAGTTGATCGAAACGGGCCGCGTGATTCGACCGGATATCGGCATCACTCGCGTGCTGGAAACGGAACGCGGTTTGGTGATCGTGACGCTATCCGCCCGCGGGCCCGCCGAACAAGCCGGCCTGCTGGGCTTTCGCGTGGTGAAAACCGAGCGGCGGCGCGGACCGTTCGTGTACACCGAACAAAAGATCGACCGCAGCCGGGCGGATATGATCGTGTCGGTGGACGGCCGGCCTGTTCGCAGCGCCGACGACCTGCTCGGCGCCGTCGAAGTGAAGCGGCCCGGTGAAACCGTCGAGCTGGGAATCGTGCGCGAAGGCAAAACGGGCGTGGTCGTGGTGACGCTGGGAACAGGCGAGTAAACCGATGCCGGGATTGATGGTATTGAATGTCGTCGGGCTGACGCCAAGCTTGATCGGGCCGAACACGCCCCGCATCGCCGAGTTCGCTCGCCGCGGCCGCTTGTCCACGATCGGGCCGGTCGTGCCCGCCGTGACCTGCTCCGTTCAGTCCACCTACCTCACGGGACTCTGGCCGTCGGACCACGGAGCGGTCGGCAACGGCTGGTATTTCCGGGACGACTGCGAAGTCCGTTTCTGGCGCCAGTCCAACAAGCTGGTCGCCGGCGAGAAGCTGTGGGAGGCCGCCCGTCGACTCGATCCCAGCGCCACCACCGCGAATCTCTTCTGGTGGTACAACATGTACTCGACGGCCGACTTCAGCGTGACGCCCCGGCCGATGTACCCAAGCGACGGGCGGAAACTGCCCGACGTTTTCGCGCACCCGTCCGATTTGCGGGAAAGATTGCAAGCCGAGCTGGGCACATTTCCGCTCTTTCAATTCTGGGGACCCGCGACCACGATCGCGTCCACCCAGTGGATCGCCGACGCCGCGGAACGGGTGGTCGAGTGGCATTCGCCGCGGCTTTCGCTGGTCTATCTGCCGCATCTCGATTACGGCTTGCAGCGGCATGGACCGGATCTGACCCGAGTCGCCTCCGACCTCCGCGAAGTCGATACGGTCGTTGGCCAGCTATTGGATTTTTGCGATCGCCGCGGCGACCGCGTGGCGATCGTCAGCGAATACGGCATCACAGCGGTGAACCGCCCTGTGCATTTGAACCGCGCGCTTCGCGAGGCGGGCCTCTTGCAGGTTCGCGTCGAACTGGGCCGCGAATTGCTGGATGCCGGCGCGAGCGACGCGTTCGCCGTCGCCGATCACCAAGTCGCGCATATATATGTCAATAATCCCGCCAAGCTGGCGGCGGTGCGTAGGGCGATTGAAAACGTCCCAGGCGTCGCGAAGGTTTATGATGACGCCACGAAGGGCGAGCTGCATTTGAACCACCCGCGTGCCGGCGAGCTCGTGGCGCTCGCCGCGCCCGACGCTTGGTTCACCTATTACTATTGGCTCGACGACCAACGCGAGCCGGACTTCGCCCGCACGGTCGACATCCATCGGAAACCGGGTTACGACCCCGCCGAGCTGTTCCTCGATCCCGCGATCGCGTTTCCGAAACTGAAGATCGCCAAAACGCTGTTGAAACGAAAGCTTGGTTTCCGCGCGCTCTTGGAGGTCATCCCCGACCATGCCGAGATGGTTCGCGGTTCGCATGGCTTGCCGGCCGCGACGGCGGGCGAATCGCCCGTGTTCATCTCGCCGCTTCGGGATCGGCCTCTTCCCGAAGTCCTCTCGCCCGTCGATGTCAAAGGAACGTTGCTCGACCATCTCTTCGCATAACGAGACGCCGAGTTATTCCGGCGCGACCGTATAGCGGTAGAGATTGTGAGCCTCGGGGTCGAACAGTCCGACCCTGTTATAAGGTCGCACGGCGGCGGCCACCGTTCGTTCCCATGCGATTTCGTCGTTACACCCGTCGTCGATCCGCTCGTGCAGCGCGGCGACGGTCGCGGTGAACTCGGGATTGTCCGCGTTCAAGAACCATAAACGGCTGTCGTAGCCGGCACCGCCGTCGCCGCTACTGCCGTTGCCGCCATGACCTTTGCCGACGCCGTAGGCGGCCTCCGAACGGCGGTGTTCGTAGGTGGTGGCGGCGGCGAAGTACAGCATCGACCAGGCCGTGAATGCGCGGAATGAGCGTAGGCTGCGATAGCAACCGCCGACCAGGAGATCGATCAAGGCGATCTCGCGGAAAAGGATTTGTTGGTACTCGTCGAGCCGCTCGGCGAGTTCCGGCCGTCCCCAGGATTCGCCCAGGATGTGCAACAGCCGCTCGAGGCCGCACAGCGAGTGGCCGATGCCCGTGCTGTGCAGCGGGTCGATGAAGCCGGCCGTGTTGGGCAAGGCGGCCCAGTCGGGGCCCGCCGCCGCGCCCGCGCGGCGCTGGATGCGGCCCGAGCGGATCATCCGGCCGGGGACGGCGGCCAATTCCACGTTGGCCAACAGCTCGCCCACGGAAGGATGCGATCGCAGCCAGTCGCGCCATTCGTCCTCCGGCGAGATCGACGGGTCGAGCGGAAAGCGGCGTTCGTCGATCGCCAGCCCGACACTGGCCAAGTTGTTTTGGAACCGCAAGAGCCACATCCAGGCGCCGTCGAGCAGCATGTGCTGGGCGGCGTCGTCGCAACGGAAGGGATGGTTGGCGACGTCGCCGCCGCGATCCCGCAGCCAGTCATTCCAGGAGCCCACGTGATGAAAGTGGGAGAATAGCATTCGCGAGCGGGTCTGGAGCCGTTCCAACTGGGGCGTGGCGCCCATCGCGCGGGCCATCACCGAGGCCTCGCCCGTCCCGTCAATCACGAAGCGCGCGTGGACCGCCAGTCCTTCCGGTTCGCTCCGCAGGTGCCAACCGCCTGCGGGGTGGCGGACGGGATCGGCGAGCCGCACGCCCTCGAATAGCCGGATGCCGGCCGCCGCCGCTTCGCCCGCCAAAAACGCGTCGACGTCGGCGCGCAACCACTGCGTGTCGCTCGTCTCGTCATCGGCGCTCGCCGCCACCAACAGTTCGTTGCGATGCTGCGGGTCCGGAACGAACGGCTGATGGCGGGGCTGGTGGAAGTAGCTGAAGCCGCGTTTGAGGCCGCATCCCAAGTGCGGGTACGCGCGTTGCCACGGTCCGAACTTGGCGAGTGGCATCAATCGCGGCAACGAGTAGCGTTCGGCCAAATCCCGCAGCACTCGGTTGGCGACGGGCGTCGAGGATTCGCCGATGGCGAACCGTGGATGCCGGGCGCGGTCGATCAGAACGGCTTCCAGTCCGAGTTTGTGGCAGCCGAGCGCGGCGAGACTGCCGGCGAACCCGGAGCCCAAGATGGCGACATCGACAGGGATCGTTTTCATGGTGAACAGCGGCACTCCCGATCGACCGATCCGCGTTTTCCTCGGCGCGTCCCGTTTTCGCGCGAGCCGACGCCGCTTAAGAATAACCAGTGGCCCGCGCGGCGAGTATCGCCGGTTCGCAGGCCGACCGGCCGCTTCACGGATGCCTCACCCAGGACGCCCCATGCCCCGCACGTACGAGCAACACGGAATTCGGTTTTTGTACCCGGACAACTGGGAAGTCTCCGACGAGCAGTCGCTTGAGCCGCCCTATTCCGTCGGTCTGCAAACGCCCCAGGGCGGCATGTGGGTGCTGCAGATCCACGAGCAGGGCGAGCCGCTGGAATTAGCCAGCGAAGCGTTGAGCACCATGCGGAGCGAATACGCCGAGTTGGAAGCCGATTCGATCACCGAGCGGATCGAGGAGCACGACGTCATCGGTTTCGAGATGCGGTTTTACTACCTCGATTTCGTCGTGATGGCACGCGTGCTGAGCCTGCGTCACCGCGACCGCACCCTGGTCTTGCTGTTCCAGGCCGAAGACCGCGACTACGAGACGCTCGCCCCGATCTTCCACGCGATTCTCGTGAGTGTCCTCCGCAGCGACCGCAAACCCTCGTGAAGCGGCGTGCCGCCTTCCTCGTTTACCGCCGAGCCGTAGGCGATGGCTCGGCCGCAAAGCGAGAATGCCGACTCAGAGCGGAGCGGCGTGAGCCGCCCGACACCGCATTTTTTAGCGGAGTTGCGTAAGCCGCCCGGTTCGCGAGCCGCTCGATCGGAGCGACAAACCGACGCATCGACACGATCGTTTTTGGCACCGGGGCAACACGGTTGCGCAGCGATACCGGGCGGCTCACGCCGCTCCGCTAAAACGTGTCGCTTCTCGACACGGCAATTTACCCTTCCCACGGAAGATGTCCGGGGTCACTCCGCCAACCACGACATGCACCTCGAGCTGGCGGGCGGGCAGAATGACCTTGTTCCTCCCGCGACGAATCGCTAGAAGCCTTGAACAGCGGCTGCGACAACGCGGATAGGTCGACTCGCTCAAAGTGGGCGGCGAAGGAAGTCCTGACCCGACATTCCGGAATTTCCCTTTAGTCGGTCAGCACGTTGGCCGATACCACGGATGACGCGGTCTACAGTTCGAATCCCACTCTGAGCACGGATTGCTCATAGCTTCAATGAATCGCAAGGAAGCCGATCCAACCTCGACCCACTCCAAGCGCCTTAGCGCTCAGGCCGGTCGTTGCGGCCGCGAAGGTTGGCGAGCGGGAATCCTGATGGTCTGCGGTGCGGCGATGACGCTCTGCGGCTGCAAGATGCTGCCGCGCGGGTCATCGAACGAGCAATTGCTCGCGTCGCGCCGTATGTCGCTGCAAGGCACGGACGCGTTGCAGCGGGGCCATTGGGAGGAAGCGGAATCGCTCTTCGCCGGCGCCGTGAAACGGTGCGCCGTCGACGAGCGGGCTCATGCGGGCTACGCCGAAGCGCTGTGGCAACGCGGCGCTTTCGAACCCGCGATCCGCGAAATGGAGAAAGCCACGCAACTCGCGGAAGGCAATCAGCAGTTGCTCGTGCGACTCGGAGAAATGCGGTTCGCTCGGGGGGACAAGGACGGCGCCGTGAACTGCGCCCAGCGGGCCTTGGACCGAGACCGCGAATGTTTCGCCGCCTGGGCCTTGCACGCCCAGTGCCTACGCGCCCAAGGTAAGCTCGACGATGCCCTGCAGAGCTACCATCGGGCACTCCGCGGGCAAACGCAATCGCCAGACGTGCAACTGGCCGTGGCTGAAATCTATAGCGAGAAAAACCAGCCCCAGCGGGCGCTCTCCACGTTGGAATCGCTCGCGGACGGCTTGGGCCCCGGCAACACGCCGGCTCGAGTGCTGCAACTTCAGGGGATCGTCCAAACCCAGCTCAAACGGTACGACGACGCAGTGAAGAGCCTGGTCGCCGCCGTCGAACGCGAACCCTCCGTCGATTCGCTGAAGCACCTGTCGCAAGCCCAGCAACTCGCGGGCGACACCCAGGGCGCCCGCAAGACCGTCGCGGAAGCGCTACGCCTCGCCCCGCATGATGACTCGCTCCGACAGCAACTCGCCCAACTCGAAAGCGGCACGCCGCGGATGGCGTCCATGGCCGGCGATCGCCTGCCGAACTAAGGGCGGATCGAACGAGCCGTTCGCGGACGTGGTTTTCTTCTCGACTCGCGCCAACCTGGGACGTTCCGTTGGAAGACTCCGATGAAACGCTGTCGGCGTACCACGAATCGGGACACGCGGTCATCGCCGCATTTCTCGGCGGCCGAGTGGAAAGCGTGAGCATCGTGCCCGACACCGATAGCGACGGCGAATTGCCGCCACGGTTCGGCGATACGCGGATCGCCTGGTCCAAGCGGTTGTCGATGCGTGAGCGCTGCGAACGCTCGGTGCTCGTGGCGCTCGCGGGGCCGGTCGCGGAACGCATCTACCGCGAGGAGCCTTTCCATCCGGGCTTGGTCGCCGAGTGGGCGGAGGATTGGCGAGTCGCCTGGGAAGCGGCCGCCACTCTGGCCGCGGACGAGCGAAAGCGGTTGCGGTTTCTCGAAGCAACCGCGATAAAGCTGGACGAGTGGTTGCGGCGGGACGCCATGTGGGCGGCCGTCGCCGCGCTGGCCGATGAACTGTCCGCCCACGAGACGCTCGACGGCGAACAGGTCGCCGAGGTCGTCGCCACGTGGCTCGGATGATCGCCCATCGCTGTGGCCACCCAACCGCCAACTTGGCCGCGGCGGGGCTCGGGCGGCCGCGTCGCACTTTCGCCCTTTCGAATCGCTTGCATCGATGTCGTTGATTACCAGCTTGCAGAACGAACGCGTGAAGGCGGCGGCACGGCTCAGGGACCGCCGCGGACGCGACCGACAGGGACGAATCCTGATCGACGGCGCTCGAGAGCTCCTGCGAGCCGTCCGGGCCGGCGTGCGCGTGCTGGACATCTATTGGTGCGCCGAGCTAACGCGAAGCGAAGACGCGGCGGCGGTACTGAATTCGCCGGGAGACGCGCGAGTCTGGCAGGTCACGGAGCCGGTGTTCCAGAAGCTGGCGTTCGGGGAACGGGCCGAAGGCGTGGTCGCGGTGGCCGAGGCCGCGTTGCTGCGGCTCGACGAACTTAGACTGCCGCCAACGCCCCTCGTGGTGGTCGTCGAGGGCGTCGAGAAGCCGGGAAATCTCGGCGCGATCCTGCGAACGGCGGACGGCGCCGGCGCGGCGGCGGTGATCGCCTGCGACGGCGAAACCGATTGGCACAATCCAAATGTGATTCGGGCGAGCCTCGGCACGGTGTTCACGCAGCCCGTGTGCGCGGCCAGCACGTCGGAGACCCTGGCTTGGCTACGGGGCCAAGGCTTACGGATTTTCGCCGCTCGGGTGGAAGGCGCCCGCATGTACTGGGATGTCTCCTGGCGGGAACCGGTCGCCGTGGTGTTGGGCGCCGAGTCGACCGGACTTTCGGACCTCTGGCGGGACGACGACATCACGCCGATCGCCTTGCCGATGCGCGGCGTCGCCGACAGCTTGAATGTTGCGGCGACCGCCGCCGTCCTGTGTTACGAAGCGGTGCGGCAACGCAGCGGCTAACCGAGGTACCGCTTTTCGACCTTCGCGGCGACAGTGCCAAAAGCGTAGTAGCCCACCGAGATTGTGGCGACGTGGGTCAGTAGGTCGTAGGCTCGCCAGCGTTCCCAGCCATATTCGGCTTCCATCCACAGGATCAGTCGCGCGAACGCCTCGGCCATCGACCGCTCCGCCGGACAACCGCTGACGATCGTCATGATTTCCGTGGGCGATTCGATCCGCGGGCCGGCGATCTTCTTTTGCTTCACCAACTCGACGCGGATGATCGTTTCCGACGGCATCTCCAGGCCGCTCGCCGAAAGCTCCCCATGTCCCATCGCGGC
>JBIKVL010000769.1:0-3122 GCA_044356875.1 Pirellulaceae bacterium
ATGCCGCTGTACGATTTTTCGTCCACGAATCACCAGGTACATCGGGTCATCGATGGCGTCGAAACCGTCAATCCGTGGGTTCCGAGCTGGTTGAACGCCGCGAAAACGGTGTCGTACCTCGACGTGGCGAACTGGAAAGACCGCTATATCCGTATGCCGCAGGGGGCGGCCGCCGATGTGCTCCGAGTCGTAAGTCAGGGAGCGTCGATCACCAGCTACGAGCTCGTGGGATCGTACATCGACGTCGCGACCGCGAAATACACGCAGGACAGGACAGAGCTGCAGGATGTTTATGGCAACGTCAACGAACCGAACCTCAATCCCGGCGAGAGCTCTTGGAAACTGACGGTTGACGATTCGGACAACAGCCCGAAACGGTGGAATGTAACCTACAACAGTTCGGGCCAACGGTTGTTCACCATCACGGATGGACGTGTCGAAACGCCCCAGGATCGCGAGCCGAATTGGGTATGGGACTCATTAAGCCGCGAGGACAGCGTCACCGACAATCCGACGGGCGCCGCCGCCCTTGTCGGGGGCACCTTCGGGACGAATCGCAATGTTTCCGTTCCCTCCGGTTACCGCGCCGACACGGCTAGTGTCAGCAATGAGCAGTTGGTCCAAACCCGTAGCGTCAATGCCGGGTGGGGACTCACGTACACAGCGAGATCGTATTCTTCCGCCTACGGTAACAACGGTGACAACTACGGGAGTTGGGATTCGTGCAAAACCAAGGCGACTTCGGAGGGAAAGAAGCTCGCCGAACCGCGGACTTCAACGCAAAACGCGTCCGTTGTCGCCGCCATGGCGCACGAACGTGGTTTGTGGATGGGGATATACAAGAAGACTGTTGGCACAACTGTCACCTGGCATTATGACAGCGACGACACACAGTACGTTTATTCCAATTGGCGGCCGAACGAGCCATCAGGGGATGGCAGTGCGGTTGAGATGTGGGGTCAAGGAAAACCTGGCAACTGGAATGATTTGCCGAAAAATGATTCAAGAGGATGTGCTTTTCAGAAAGAGCCCAACGAAGTGTATGACATCCCGAAGCCAGAAAACCAATACGACTATACCTACGAATGGGAATCGATATCCCATGAAATCCAGGACAAACGGTTGACGGTGGAGTTCTCTTGGACGAGCAACACGCACGACCTCTTCGACCGACGCGAACGCTACGAGACCGGGCCTAAGGACCGCGAAGAACGGCGACAGAAGACGATCACCAAGTGGCGGTCCGAACCGGTGCTTGAAGCGCAAACGGAATTGGTCGCGACCCGCCTGCCGAACACTGCCGCTCTGCCGTTCGCCGGGTTTGGAGGCGACGCGTTGCAGTCGGCCGGAACACTGGTAGTGGACTCCGGACGCGATATCCGTGTCAGCGGACGGACGTCGGCGGCGGGCGAGTCGCTGTTCTCGGCCACGCGGGATCTTCTCGTCGACGGCAGTGTCCCGGCCGGAGCGAATCCGTCCGATGTCATCGCCGCTCCTAGCCATGTGAGCTCGCAGACCTTGTTGACGTTGACGGCCGGCCGAGTATTGACGCTCGGCGAAAGCGGCGAATTGCGGGCGGCGGACACGGGGTCCGCGAACACCGCCCGAATCGTGATTCGTGGCCCGTCGATCCTCTTGTCTGGTTCCGTCGAGGCGGAGGACTCGGTGACCATCACCGCCGACAATGGCGTAACGCTCGACGGCACGATCGATGCGGGCAATCGCATCGAAGCGATCGCGGGCGCGGGCACCCAGAAGACGGGCTCGGTGACCGCCACTTTCTATGCGGAACTGTCCACGGACAATGCCGGCGCGGACATCGTGTTGACCGCCGGAACCGCCGGTGGCGATGTTATGTTCCAGAACTCGGAGGTTTCCGCCAACGATCGGTTGGAGCTCACCGCCGTCAATGGCACGGTCACAGGCTCGGCGGGCGCGTCGTTGGAAGCGGCGACGTTGGTGGTCAACGCGAAAGCGGCGATCGACTTGACGACGAATGTTCCAGCGGTGGAGGCGGTCGTTTCGAGCGCGGGGCCATTGACGCTTGACAACCTGCGTGCGCTGACGATCACGGCGTCGACGGCCGATGGTCCGATCACCGTGTCCGCACTCGGATCGATCACCGCGACGCGGGTCGAAGCGCAGGGGACCACGGCGGCGAACAGCGTGTCGCTTTCCGCGTTGCCTGCCGACGCGGACGATCAAGTGAACATCGTGGTGACGACACTCACCGCCAGCCGGTTGGCGGACGTGGTTCTCGCCGCGTCGGGAAGCGTAAGTTCCAGCCAGGAGATTCGAGCGAATCGGCTGTTCGTCACTGCGGGCACAGCGCCCGTATTGAATCTCCGCGTGAATTCGGTGGACGTTTCGGTCAAAGATCCCGGCAGCGTCGTCATGACCCAGCTGGGCACGGCCGCGCTTGGCGTACGCGCGAAGATCCGGGATGGCGGCCTGACCATCACGCACGCGCTCGGCGAGGTTTCGCTGGATGACGTCCAGATACTGACCAACAGCGACGCCAACGACATCGTGGTGAACGCCCAGGGTGATATCCGCATCGGGTTCGTCAGCGCGGGCGAGTTCTACACGTTGGCGGCCAATGTCCCGGTATCGAACCAGTCGGGAGCGAGCGTTGGTGTACACTCCCAGGGTGACATCACGCTGACGGCTGGTGGACGCGTTTTGGCGGCCATCGACGACGCGGACGTGGATGTGGTCGCTGACCTGTTGACCATCACGGCGCAGACCGGGGTGCGGCCGCTGGACATCGCCGTCAACCGGCTCGATGTGTCGACAGCTGGCGAGTCGATCGAGTTGTCGGATCGGGATAGCGCAAGCGAAACGGCGATTGGCTTGTCGAGCATCACCGCGCTGGCTCCGGTCGGCTCGGTGACGATCACCGCGGTGGGGCCGGTCGTCATCACGAAAATCGAAGCCAATGGGTTGGCGGGCACGGCGAGCGTGACGAGCGTGAACGGGAATGTGTGGATTCCCGCCAGCGCTGGCGCGAACGCGATTGTCGCGTCCAGCGCGATCGATTTGGAAGCCGGACTGACCGTCAGGTCGCACAAGTTCTTCGTCGCGCCGGACCGCGTCGAGTACCGCGGCGACGATCTGGTGTT
>JBIKVL010000770.1:0-3118 GCA_044356875.1 Pirellulaceae bacterium
GCTTCGAGTTATTCAGCAGGACGAATCGGAGCCAGTCTAGCTCCACGACGGTGTCGATCGCCGGCCGGATGTGGCGCGCGAACAGTTCGGCGGGGTCATGGTTGCCGGGAATCTCGTGGATTGGCTTTCCAATGCGATCGCGAATCTCTTTGTAAATGGCATACTGCGGTTCGCGACCGCCATCGACCACATCGCCGAGATGCAGGATCAACGCCCCCGGCTCCTTGGCCAACGCGTCGGCGGTCGCCTGCCATTGTCGCCGAGCGGACTCTTGGCCCTTGTAGCCGAGATGGGTGTCGGTGATGACGAGGATTTGGAGTGGCCGCCGCTGTGCGTGGTCGGCCGGTTTCGCCGCGGTCGGTTGCTCGGCGAGGCCCGTCGGGAGACGAAAGCTTGTGCCAAGCGTCAGTTCGACGGCCGCCAAGCCCGTGAGCTGCAGGCAGCGGCGGCGCGTGAACCGGAGAGGGTCTGTTAAATTATCCATGTTGTCGGGACGGAACCACGGATGGATTGTTAACCACGGATGACTCGGATGGGCACGGATGGAAGAGGATTGGAGCAGGATGGGAGGAAATGAGCAGTCCTGGTCATTTTGTTATTGTTTGATGGAAATACCGTTCAATTAGCGTTAAGTCTCTGTTTCTTAAAAGCTTGCGTCTGCTGCAACAGGGAGGGATAAAGACACTCGGATTCATCCCAAGTTAAGGACAGTTGTACCTGTTGGCTGAAGGCCAACCTCAATCCATTGTGTCGCCTCAAAAGGGCCCATTTTGCGGCAATTCGTTGAATCTCGCCAATCCCTCCCATTGGCGATGGTGAGGTTGGCTTTCAGCCAACCAATTGTGACGGGTCGGTCATGCGTCCTAGGGCGTTGCCCTAGGCTACGTTGAGTTTGGCCTTCGGCCAAAAAATCGGCAACGATTGACCGCGCGTGAAAACGTGCCGTAGCACTGCGGGCGATCGGGTTCCGACCGCCCCGCGAAACCGCGATGCAACTTTATATCCAGCCATTGTTTACGGAATATTGAACGGTATTGGGTTTAATGGGCTTTCGAGTGGGTGGAGACTGGCTGCCATTCCATGAATCCTTTATCCGATTCATCGGCGTGATCCGTGGTTCATTTCTGCGCCCAGACTTGAGCGAGTTGCGTGATCACTTGGACGGCTTGTTCCATTTCCTCCAGGCAGGCCCACTCGAGGGGCGAATGGGGCGTGTGTTGGCCAGTCGATAGGTTGGGCGTGGGCAGGCCGCGGGCAGTCATCAGCGAGCCGTCGGTGCCGCCGCGGACGATCGTGCGGCGAACGGGTAGTCCGAGCCGTCGGAACGCCTCTTCGGCGTAGTTCACCGCTCGCGGTTCCGCCTTCAGCCCGTCGCCGAGATTCCGGTATTGATGCTTCACCGCCACCTCGATCGCGACGCCCGGGAAGTCGCGTTCCACGGCCTGGGCCGCTTGGCGAATGATCGATGCTTGGGCTTCGAGCGCGGTGGAATCGAAATCCCGGAGCAAGATCCACAGCGTCGTTTGGGCCACGCCGCCCTCGACGTGGTACGGATGCAGGAATCCGTCGCGGCCGGCGGTCACTTCCGGCGCGAGGGTCTGCCGCGGAAGACGGTCCACCAACGCCGCCGCCGCTCGGACCGCGTTCACCATACGATCTTTCGCGATCGACGGATGAATGTTGACGCCGCGGACCGTGACGACCGCTTGGTTGGCTGAAAACGTCTCGACGTCGATCTCGCCGGCTCCGGCTCCGTCGAGCGTGTACGCGGCGGTGGCGCCGAGCTTCGCGAAGTCGACATGGTCGATGCCGTGGCCAATCTCCTCGTCGCACGTGAACAGAACTTTCACCGGCCCGTGCGGCAACGAGCGGTTCTCCATCAGCCGGGCCGCCATTTCGACGATCACCGCGACGCCCGCCTTGTCATCTCCGCCGAGCAACGTGGTGCCGTCCGTCGTGATGATCGTGCGGCCGATCAGTTGCCCGAGTTCGGGGCACTCCGCGACGCGGATCACTTTGGTTGGGTCGGCGGGCAACACAATGTCGCCGCCCGCGTAATCGCGAATAACTTGCGGCTTGACGTTCTTGCCAGTAGTCTCTGGCGACGTGTCGACATGGGAGTTGAACGCGATCACCGGGATGTCGCCGGCAACGGTGGCGGGCACGGTGCCCCAGACCAGTCCATGCGCGTCCTGTTCGACGTCTTGCAGTCCGATTTCGCGCAGTTCGGCGACGAGCACTCGGCCGAGTTCCCATTGACCTGGGGAACTGGGATAGGTAGTGGAAGCCGGGTCGGCCGTGGTATCGATCTGGACGTAGCGGAGGAATCGTTCGAGGAGTCGCGACATCGGCTTCGAGCCTAACGGAGTAGGTGGTGGGTTAAGCCGTCAATCGTAGCATGGCGCGCGGGAATGGTGTCAGGACCGGTTCGCGCCCGCTCGTCACGAATGTTCTCTCTTGTTTTTGTGACTTGTATCTGAGTGTTTTCAAGCTTCTCATGAGGCCCGCAATGTGCTGTAACGCTGGTTGGAATTGGCGTGGGGCGAGTTTGGTACGGGGACGATGGATCGTCGCGCTGGGAGTGTTGCTGGGAACCGCGCTAGTGGTTTTGTCCGGGGCGGGACCGAGCGGTCGGGGCATGTCGGCGACGGTGGCCGCGGCCGATTGGCCGCAATTCCTCGGACCGAACGGCGACGGCCATTCGAAGGAAACCGGGCTGCTCGACACGTGGCCGGCGGCGGGGCCAAAGGTCGTCTGGCGGGCTCCCGGTGGCGTGGGCATGTCGGGGATCGCGGTGCGGGGCGACTTGCTGGCGACGATGGTTCAAACCGACGGCAAGCAGTGGCTGGTCGCGCATGACGTGGCGACGGGCAAACAGAAGTGGCGAACCGAGCTCGCGCCCGAGTACCGCAATTCGATGGGCAACGGTCCGCGAGGGACGCCAGCGATCGCGGACGATTTGGTGTTCGCGTTCACGGGGGAAGGGATCCTTGCCGCGTGTCGGGTGGCGGATGGCAAGCTGGTATGGTCGCACGCGGTGGTCAAGGAATTGGGTGGGCAGATCGCCGACTATGGCATGGCGAGCTCGCCGATCCTTTCGGGCGACCATGTGTTGGTA
>JBIKVL010000771.1:0-3116 GCA_044356875.1 Pirellulaceae bacterium
CGCGATTATGTGATCCGCGCGTTCAACGAGGACAAGCCGTTCGATCGGTTTCTCGTCGAACAACTGGCGGGCGATGAACTGGTCGACTGGCGACGAGCGGAAGCGTTCGACGCCTCGACACTGTCGCTGCTCACAGCGACCGGCTTTTTACGCAACGTGGACGACCATACCGATTTTCCCCAGTACGGCGTCGAGAAGCGTTACGAGGTCGTGAACGAAACGCTCGACATGTTTTCGACCGCCGTGCTCGGCCTGACCTTCGAGTGCTGTCGGTGCCACAACCACAAATACGATCCGCTCCCGCAACGCGACTATTACCGCTTGATGGCGTGCTTCGAACCGGCGTTCAATGTCCACGCCTGGCAGCCGCCGGCGCAGCGGAAGTTGGCGGATGTCTCGCCAGCGGAACGGGCGCGAATAGACCAGCATAACGCGGACATCGACAAGCGGATCGCCGAGCTTGCCAAGGCCGAGGCGTCGACGCGCGACGAGGTCCGCAAGCGGATCATCAGCGGTCGGTTGGAAGCGATTCCCGCGGAAATCGACGCGGACGTGCAACTGGCGCTGGCGCTCAAGCCGGAGCAACGCACGGCCGCTCAGCAGAAGTTGGTGGATCAGGATGCGGCTGCTCGGAAAGTCACCGACGCCGAAATCGACGCCGCCGTGGCCTTTCCCGAACGCGTTGCCCTCAAGACGAGCTCCGACCAGCGGGCGGCGCTCGCGGCCTCCAAGAAAAGTTATGGATTCATCCAAGCGCTGTGGGATGTGGGACCTCCACCCGCCTCGCACGTTCACCGCCGCGGCAATGTGAAGGCCCACGGCGTGTTGGTTCAGCCGGGATTTCCCGAGATTCTGCAGCCGGCGGTTGACGCGGCCGCCCCGCTCGCGGCTGCTGCGGCTGCTGCGGCTACAGCGGCTACAGCCGACGCTGCGGCTATTGGTGGAACTTCGCCTCCGCAAGAAGTTTCGGCTGTGGCCATGATTGCCGCTGGCGAGACGAGCGGCCGACGGCTGGCGCTCGCGCGATGGTTGACTCGGCCGGATCATCCGCTCACGGCCCGGGTCTTTGTGAATCGAGTTTGGCACCATCATTTCGGTCGTGGGATTGTCGAGACGCTCGGCAATTTCGGCCACTCGGGCAGTCCGCCCACCCATCCCGAGTTGCTCGACTGGCTGGCGGTCGACTTCATGGAAAACGGCTGGAGCGTGAAGCGGTTGCATCGTCAGTTGATGTTGTCGACCGCTTATCGACAAACTTCGCGTCGATTGCCGGCCGGTGAAGCGATCGATCCGGAGAATCGCCTGCTATGGCGGATGAATATGCGGCGGCTCGAATCCGAGATCCTCCGAGATTCGATCCTAGCGGTCTCCGGCGCGCTCGACCGCGCGGCGGGCGGGCCGCCCGTGGAAATCACCAATCCGCCGAACGGCTTATCCGAAGTCAAAGCCAACGGTTCGCCCGGCAGCCCGCACCGCCGCAGCGTTTACCTGTTCGCTCGCCGCGTCTACCCGCTGAAGTTTCTGGAAATCTTCGACGCGCCGATCATGCCGGTGAACTGCACTCAACGCTTGAATTCCGCCACCGTCCTCCAATCGCTCGCGCTGCTCAACAGCGACTTCCTCTTCTCGCAAGCCGACCTGATGGCGGAGCGGACGAGGCGAATGGCGACGGACCGTCCCCATGCCGCGGCGACTGGAGCCAGCGGTTCGGCGGCGAGCAACTCGGCAGCGAGCAACTCCGAGGCCGGCAACTCCGAGGCTCGCACTTCAGCGGCTGGCACCTCAGCGGCTGGCACTCCCGCCGCCGTGACGGGCGACGCGTCTGTGGACGCGCACGTGGAACTGGCGTTCCGACTGGCGTTCGCTCGGCGGCCGACCGCCATCGAGTTGACCGCCAGCCGCGAGTTCCTCCACGAACAGCGGCAAGGTTATATGGCGGCCAGTGACAAGGCGGCCAGTGACAAGGCGGCCAGTGACAAGGCGGCCAGTGACAAGGCCTATCGAGCGGCGTTCGCCGATTTGTGCCACATGCTGCTTTCTTCGAACGAGTTCCTTTATGTGGAGTGACCGACAAATGGGAACGACTCGTCGGGAATGGTTGCAAGGGCTCGGCGGCGGCTTCGGAACGCTCGCGTTGGCTGGAATGCTCGACAGTGCCGGGATGTTGGGGTCCGCGAGTGTGCTGGCGCACGACGGACTGGCTCCACGAGCGGGGCATTTTCCGGCGCGGGCCCGCGCGGTGATTCAGTTGTGCCAGAACGGCGGACCATCCCAGATGGATTTGTTCGATCCGAAGCCCGAGCTGACGAAGCGGAGCGGCGAGCCACACCCGGGGCAGGTCGAAACGTTTCAGCTCGGCAACAAGAATGTTCTGCTTGGCTCGCCGTTCACGTTTCAGAAACATGGCGAAAGCGGGATGGAATTGTCCGAGTTGATCCCGCGGTTGGCGACGGTGGCCGACGACTTGTGTCTTGTGCGGTCGATGTTCACCGAGAACAACAACCATCCGTTCGCGTTGAACATGCTGCAGACAGGCAAGACGTTCAATGGCCGGCCAGCGATGGGGTCGTGGATCGGCTACGCGTTGGGCACGGAGAACCGTGACCTGCCGGGCTACATCGTGCTGCGTGATCCGGCGGGCTACAACACGTCGGGAAAAATGGTGTGGTCAAGCGGCTGGTTGCCAGCGGTGTATCAGGGGACCGAGTTCAGTTCCTCGGGAGCGCCGGTGCTGCACCTGCACCCATCGCGGCCCGTTGACGCCGACGCCCAGTCGCGCTCGCGGCGTTTTCTCCAAACGCTCAATGCCGCCCACTTGGAAGCGCACCCGCGCGAGTCGGAGCTGGAAGCGCGAATCCAGAATTTTGAACTGGCCGCGCGCATGCAACTCACCGCCACCTCGGTGCTCGACCTGTCGCGCGAGACGGCGGCGACGCGTCAGTTGTACGGGCTCGATAACCCGGCAACTGCCGGTTACGGAACTCGATGCCTGATGGCGCGGCGGCTCGTCGAGTCGGGGGTGCGTTTCGTCCAGATATTCCCGCCGCTCGATCCGTCTTTCCAGCCGTGGGACAACCACTCCAACCTAAAGAACGGCCTGCGAACGATCTGCGGCC
>JBIKVL010000773.1:0-3114 GCA_044356875.1 Pirellulaceae bacterium
ACCCTCAAGGGCGGCAGCGGAAGTCAAATCGAGTTCAACGAGACTTTGATCGGCCTCGATGGCAGCGACAACAGTTTGACGCTGGATTGCCCCAACGGTTCCTATTTCCGCAAGGCGGTTGGAGCTGGCGCGCCCGTCGGCGACGCAACGGGGCCCGCGATCACCATCCTCGCTGGCGTGGCGGAATTCGAGAACACAGTCACCACGGGTTCGGGGATCGTTCAAGACGATGCCGCTGGCGTCGTGACGTTTCGCGGCGCTGTGAATCTGGGCGCCGGTGACACCGACACCGATTTCGCGGGCAACGTCGTCTTGGCGGGAATCACGTTCACCAGCGCAGGCAACGTGACGTTCGGCAACGATTCGAGCGACACTCTGCGGATCCAGGATGCCGCGACCGTCATCACCAAACCCACCGGCGACATCGGTTCCACGTTCACTGTGAACGTTACCACTACCTTGGCCGCGGACCTCGCGATCCAAGCCGGTGTAGGCGAGATCGTTCTCAACGGGACCGTGAACGATGCCGAAGCGAACACGCACAACCTGACGCTCAATAGTGCCGGGGACACGTCCATCAACGCGGAGGTCGGCGGGGTCCGCGGACTGCGGAGCCTCGTCACCGATGGCGCGGGCGCGGGAATCACGAAAGTCGCGGCGAATATCTCCGTCGGAACAGGCGGAGTGTCGTTCCATGACGCAGTCCGACTCATGGGCGACATCCACCTTGTTGTGACCACCGGCAATGCGTCCTTCGCGAAAACCGTAACGGGCGGCGACCTGCTGTCGCTCGATGTGGACGGCGCGACAACATTCGACATGGATGTCGGCGGGACCGGCGCTGGCGAAGCGATTGGCGACGGCACCGGTGAGGCTCTGGTGATCCTGTCCGCCGGCACAACAACGTTTGACGGCAATGTCGTGACGAACTCCGGCATTCGTCAGGCGGCCACGGCCGGGCTCGTCGTTTTTAGCGCGGATGTCACGGTCGGCGAGGGCGATGACGCGGACGGAGTCGGTTCGATCTTCGACAGCGACGTGGAGTTGCAAGGCACTACGTTCACCGCAGGCCGCGAGGTGCGTTTCGGCGCGTTTGCGGGCGGTGGCGTCGCGGCGGGCGGCAATACGCTCACGTTATCGACTGGACCGGTGGCGATCCGTACGGTGGCGAATGACGGCGGCATCGTGTTCGCCGCCGCGATCGACGGCGCGCAGACGCTCACTCTCGCGGCCCACGGTGCTGGCGGTATCCAGTTCCTGGCGGTCGTGGGCGGCGACGTGCCGCCCTCGGCGCTCACGATCGAAGACGCCGACACCGCGCTGTTCCAACTGGAGGCGACCATCCAAAACGAGGTGGACGTGACGACGGCGGGTCTCATCTCCGTTAACCGCACACTGAGCTCGCTCGACCGCTCGATCAAACTGCAAACCACGACAGGCGGAAGCATCGCGTTCGAAGCGCTGTCGGCCGCGGTCCGGGTCGATCTGCGATCGGATGACGCCGTCCAACTGGTCCTGCCCGACCGCATTCCGACCGACATCGCCGCGCTCGAGCTTCGCATCACCGCCAAAAATGGCATCGGCGCGGCGGCGCCGCTCAAGACGGCCGTGGCGTGGCTTGCGGCAAGCAACGCTTCAATGGGCGACATCCGCGTTCTCAACGCCGGCCCGGAAACACTCAACATTGACCTGGTCGATTCCCTCGCGGGCGTTTCCAACACGGCGGCCGGAGCCGCGGTGACGATTCGCAACGGCACGCCGATCAGCGTGCTTCGGCCGGTGATCGCGGACGGCGCCGTGACGCTTACCGCCACCGATACGGCGGACGACAACTCCATCCTCGTCGCGGCGAACATCACCTCGGTTGCGTCGACCGTATCGCTTAGTTCCGGCGACGACATCACCGTGCAGGCTGCGAAAACCATCCGCGCCGCCGGGAAAATCACGCTCGCTGGCGACACAGCCAGTGTCGATGGAAGCGAAATCACCATCACCGGCTCGGTGATCACAACAGCCACCGCCCCGGAGAGCATTTTGATTGTGACCGGCGGCGGCAGTGATAACATCTGGATCGCGGGACAGCTTCAAACAGGCTCGCCCACGGCCGACGCGATCTCTGTTTCCACCGGAATGGGAGACGACCTACTGGCGATCGACAGCAACGGAGGCACCGCGACAAGCGGCGGAATCGTGGCGGGAATCCTCAGCCGCCTGACCTATCGCGCTGGCACGGGGACGGACTCGCTGACGCTCGACAACAGTGGCCGAACGACCGTTCAAAAGGTGACGATCACCCCGCTCGCCAATCTCGCCGGATTGTTCGCGGGATCGATCGGGGCCGGCGCTGGCGACAGCTACTTCGTGACCGGCGCGAGCCTCGCCTACGACAACGTCGAGAATGTCACGCTGTCAACCGGCGGCGCCAACGACACAATCAACGCCACGGCGTTCTTCAACAGCGCGACCGCTCGGAGGACAAACTTCGTCTTCGCCGAAAATCCCGCTAACCTCGACACTGACACTTTGTCGCTGAACTACACCTTCTTTCCCGAAAACTCCTCGCCCTATGTCCTGGCGACCACGGCGCAAGGACGCGCGCTGGCGGGCGTCGACAGTTCGGGCCGCCAGTTCGGCAGTTTGCGCTGGGACGACATCGAGTCGATCCAGGCGGTGATTCCGCGAATTGTGGGCACGGTTCCCGGCGACGCGTTGTTTCTCGCCGGCAGGACGCTCTTCAACGACATCGCCCGCTACACCGGCACGACCGCTTCGATGGCGCTCAGTGTGAACGGCATCAACTTCGAAAGCCACAGCGGCGTGCAGAAGCTGATCGCCTATGGGCGGTCGGGCAACGATCAGATCACCGTCGACAATCCGGCGATCACTATTCCCGTCGAGTTCCGTGGGGAACAGGGCGCGGACTACCTTTCAGGCGCGGCTGCTAACGACCTCATTTTTGGCGATCTCGAAACCGACACGACCGGCGGCAAGGATACGATCTTCGGCCAAGGCGGCGACGATACGCTGCGCGGGTTCGCGGCCGACGATCTCATTCACGGCAATCTTGGCAACGACAGCATCGACGGCGGAAACGGCAACGACGTGCTGTACGGC
>JBIKVL010000772.1:0-3114 GCA_044356875.1 Pirellulaceae bacterium
GCAACTCCGACGTGCAGTACCTCACAGTATTGCTGTTCACCACCGGCGCGGGCGGCCTGGCGACCGTGCTGTCTCGACGCGGTCCCGAGCGGTGGTGGCACGCCACCGGCACGACCATCCTGGCCATTCTGACCTTCCTGACCTTCAATGTGCTGCTCGATCTACAACCCTGGCGCAAAGCGGAGTTGACCGCCGTTATCCTCGGGTTGGCGATGCTCACAGCGGGCTACATCGGCGAGTTCTGCGGAAAGCGGTTCCACGATTTGGCGTCCGTGGGTTTATGGCTGGGCAGCCTGCTCGTGGCGGGCGCTGTGGCCGCGACGGTCTTCGCCTATGGCATTATGGTCTCGCCAGCGGACGATATCACGCTATTGACGGTGACGATCATGATGGTGGCGAGCGGCGTTGGCTTTCGCTTCAAGGCGCCCACCTTGCTCGGCGGAATCGCGCTCGGCGCCTATCTTGTTTCGATCGTGGTGGACTTGGCCTACTCGCCGCAGGTCGCGGTCGGCATTTACCTCGCCGTGGGCGGCTTAACGGTCTTCCTTATCGGCATCGCCTTGTCGATGTGCCGCGAACGGCTGCTCGAGCTTCCCGAGCAATGGGCGCGGCGGGAGGGCGTTTTCAAGTTCATCGGTTGGCGGTAGCCGACCCGGGCCGATAGTGAAAACCGAGCGCGCCGAGTGCGACGCACCAAAGCAATCCGTCGCACAGCGGCGCGGCCCGCGGGTAAATCGCGATCCATGGGGCGGCCAGGAAGAAGAGACCGCCAAGCGCATAGCAGCCTCCCCACAGATGGCTGCCTATTACAAAGAAGCAGAAACCGCCGAACATCGCGGAAAGAGCGTAAGAGTAATGGGAGGGAATGCCGGTGGCCCACACAAAGAGACTGGACGAGGCCAACCCACAGAACAGCGCGCCCCATAACGCCCAAACCAACCGTTCGGCCGCGTTGGCCGGCAAGAGCGCGTGTCGGCGATAGAACGCCAACAGCGCGAACAGCGCAAGGAACATCAGCGACTTGGGAATCCAGTAGGCCACGAAGCGGCCAAGATCGAGCGTTTCCAGGCCGAAGATCGCGAGATGCGCGCCGAAGACGATAAAGCCGGCAGCCGCAATCGCCCGTCCCCAGCCCTCGAACTCCTCGGCATGGCGGCGTTGCCCAAGCGCGCGGGCCACGCGGTATGCCAGGTTGACGCTTCGCGCATGGATCGCGTCGCCTGCTAGGAACCGTCCGAGCTCGTCGGCCACTTCTTGGGCGGACGCGTAGCGTTGGCGCGGGTCCTTCTCGAGGCAGCGAAGGCAAATGGTTTCGATATCGATTGGAATAGCGGCGTTGAGCAACCTAGGCGGCGCCGGCTGGTGCTCGCAAACCTGGCGAAGCGTTTCCAGGACAGTGTCGGTGCGGAACGGCGGTCGGCCCGTGAGCAATTCGTACAACATGGCCCCGATGGAATAAATATCGCTTGCCATCCCCACATCGCCCGTGCGGCCAGCCGCCTGCTCCGGCGACATATAATTCGGTGTGCCGACCATTTGGCCGGTGGCGGTCAATCCGCTGTCATTCGAGGATTGCTTGGCGAGCCCAAAATCGGCGACTCGCGGATCAAACGGCAGGCCGTCGCCGGTCAGCGGTGGCGATACGGAGTCGGCTTTGTTCGTGGCGGCGCGGCGGGCGAGCAGCACATTCGCCGGTTTGAGGTCGCGGTGGATGACGCCCTTCGAGTGGGCATGGGCCACGCCCTCGGCCACTCGCCGCATGATCGCGGCCGCTTGACGCGGAGCGATCGGTCCCTGCCGGATATGCTCGGCGAGACTCGGCCCGTCGATCAACGCCATCGTGTAGTAAGGGCGGCCCTCGTGTTCGCCAAACTCATAGACGGGCACGATGCCAATATGATCGAAACGCGCGGCGGCCTGCGCTTCGACCTGAAACCGGGCGATTTCCTCGGCGCCCGCCCACGGTCCACCCCGTATCATCTTTAAGGCCACTTCGCGGCGCAGCAACCGATGTCGAGCGCGAAAGACGACCCCCATCCCGCCCCGCGCAATCTCCTCCAGCAATTCATATTCCCCGACCACCGTTGGTACGCTGCGCACGTCGGGAATTGGCCCGCATTGGGTGATCGTGTCCGCAAGTTGCGGGACGGGGTCGGAAATCGACCGCATCCAGCGTTGGTCATCGAGGAACGCCCGCATGTCTTCGGCCCGAGCACCGGCCCGTGCGATCCAGTATTCGTCCGTCTGGACAGCGTCGCTCTGCGCCGCCATCAGGTATTCGGCGATTAAATGGTCGAACGCCTCATCCGCCGCTGACGCCATAAAGTCCAACCTATGCAGACGCGATCCACGACAAGGGCCACGATCGAATAGAAACCGCCACTGCTCCTTAGCGATAAGTCTATTCGGATCGATAGCTTGCGTGTGATGAAAAAGGGAAGGGTGGAGACACTCGGAATCACCCCAAGGCAAGAACAGTTGTCCCTGTTGGCCGAAGGCCAACCTCAACCCATTGTGTCGCTTCAGAATGGCCCCTTTTTTTGGGGGGGGGGCAATTCGTTGACGCCCGCCAACCGATTGTCGTTCGCCAATCGGGGCGTTGATCATACGACCCAGTTTGAGCCACCACGAAGGACACGAAGGTCACGAAGAAAGAATCTGACGATCGGCCTCTGGACGCCACGTGAAACCGGTGACACAACATCAAAAGCCGCAACGGTTTATGGAATCGTAAGCGGTATTGAGTCTAACCCATGTCAGGACTGGAGGGCCGCGCGGAGGGCCGCGAGTCCGCGATGCAGGAGACCGGCGACGGCGGACGGGGAGCGTTCGAGCCGCTCGCCGATCTCCGCCAAGGTCCAACCGTGCCAGTAGTGCAATTCAACGGCCGCTCGCTGGGCGTCATTCAATTGGCCGAGCGCGGTCGACAACCGCGAGAAGTCCTCGTTTCGAACCGCGCGTTGGCTGGGAGACGACTCCTGGCTCGCGAGCCACGCTTCGAGCCGCATCGAGGAATGGTCCAGTTGGACCGCGATCGGTTGTTCGCGGGCGATGTCCCGCTTGTCCCGTCCGAAATCGCGGTTGAGGTGCGCGATGTTTCGGGCGAGGATTTGC
>JBIKVL010000775.1:0-3113 GCA_044356875.1 Pirellulaceae bacterium
GTCGCCGGGGCACTGGCGCCGTCAACGTCGCCGCGGCCCGCGCTGGCATTTCCCAAAGGCTGGCGGTTTTGGAACAGCACTTCGCCCATCGGCTTCACCCGCGGCGCCAACGGCGGGAAACTCATCTTTCCCGCGCCATCGATCCACAACCGGTTTTCGCCTTGATGGACTTGGATCTCGCGGCCTTCAAGCGTCAGCGAGCGGGCGGTGACCTGGGCGACTCGGCTGCCTGTGCCACGGACGCTGAGCTGTGCGGCGGGCGTGTCGGCGTCCGCGATGTTGAGCTCGTCGCCCACCACGACCAAACGGGGCTCGGGCGAATCCGCAGTCCCAGCTTGACGCACTCGCACGTTTCCCGACACCGCGACTTGATCCAAACGCGTGCGGACTGCCGAGTGGCGGAGGCCGAGCCGCAACAGATCGCCTTGCAGGAACAACGCGTCGGCCGGATCCACCGGTGGCTCGTTCGCGTTGGAACCGCCATAGGCGATCGCGCGTCCCGGCATGGCGGCCGTTCCGTTCCGTTCACCGCGGGTACTCGTGGGTTCGGAAACGCCCGTGTCATCACCGGTGGCCGGCACGCGGTCAGACGGAGCTTGTTCATCGCCGCCGTCGGGACGAAACCAAGCTTGCAATTCCCGAGTTTCGCCGGAGAGTCGCGGCGACTGGAAGCGGACCGAGCCTTGGGCAAGCAGCCGATCCGGCTGGATTTCTTTCGATGGCCGCGGCGTGGAGACTTCGCGAAGCCAAGCATGCAGCGTCTCCGCTTCGAAACGCCCCATGCCCGGCATCTGGATGGTGGTGCCTCCGCGCAAGGATAGGACGTGGAGATCGTCCTGCGGACGCAACCGCAGCTCTTCGCGCCAGGTGGTTTCAAAGGCGCCTCCCGCTGGATCCGTGCGGGTGAGCCGTCCGGGTCCCGATGCCCAGGCCCGCCCCAAAGCGCTGGGGTCGAGCGCCAATTGATATTGGACCTGAGGCGCTTCGAGCCGCTGCTGAGCCTGTTCCAGCACGGCTCCCTGCGCGTCCTCCAAATGCAGTAAGCGGCGTTCAATGAGATACTCCAGCCGTGTACCCCGCGCCCGTCCACCAATCGCCGGCGCACTGAGCGACACCGGATTGCCCGTCGCCACCATCCGCTCGGGAGCGAATTCGCCGGCCCGCGCTCGCACGCGGTCGAAATGCAACAAGAGCACTTGGCAAGTGAGCTGATCGCTCTCGCCGTCGGAACGAAGCCGCTGCACTTCCACCCGGTCGTCGAACGACACAATTCGCTCTTGGATGTCAATTCGGAAAGAGCCTTGGCAGCGGATTTCCACCGGCGCGTCGCCTGGTCCTCCCAGCACCCCCTCGCGTTGCCGCGAAGTCTCCAAATGCAGCTTGTCCAAATGCACAAGCTCGATGAATTTCACGCCCTGCAGCGCCGCACCACTCAACGGCGTCGGCTTTCCACCCCCGCCGCCACTCGCGGTGCCACTCGCCGGCGCAGGCGTAGCGGTAGTCGGTCCGCCCCCCCCTGCCCGCCCCAAATCGGCGGCGCCACGCCCTTCCGCCGTCGGCGGCAACCCTAGCTGCGGAGCTGAATCTGTCGAGTCCGGCGACAAGCCGCGTCCCGAAGCGCCCCCAGAGCCGATCGTCTCGTTCCCAGTGTCGCCGGCCGAAACGGCGGCCGGATCGACGGGCGGGGCCAAGGTCACCACCAGGTCCCGGCCACTGCCATAGCTGGCACCGTAACGGAACTGAACGTCGTGCGGCGTCCAAATGCGCTGCGCGTCGATCTGAATGTTCCGCGTCGTGAGCGACATGGCGTCGCCTGCCCCGGGAAACGATTCAGGACGCGTCACCCGCACTTCGCCCGGCAGTCTTCCGCCCAAGAATCGGCCAAACCGCCCGCGAGCGGCCGCCGTGTCGCCATCAAACTGCAACAACGCCCCGCCTTCCGCCGCGACGATCACGGGCGCGTCCGGGGGCCCCGTGGCGTCAACGCTGGAACCCAGCCCCGCCGTGTCAACCGTCGACCGCGCGTCTACAGGGGCCGTAGCGTTGGAATTGGACGCCGTCGAAGAGTTTGCCCCACCCGCAGCGTCCGCGTCGAACCCCTTCGGCAAAATGACCAACGTGCAAGGCTTCAGTTCGACCGCCCCATCGGGAAGTTGGCGATAGTCGCGAAACAAGAAGACGTAGCCGTCGTACTCGGCGACCTTCGGCCGCTGGGTCTGCCATGCTTCGGGCGGAAAGTGCCGCGCGATCAGGGCCTCGAACGGGGTCGCCGCGACCGCCGCCGCCCCACCGCTCGCATTGCCAACACTCGCCGTTCCGCTCGCCCCAGCGGTTCCGCGACCCGACATGCCCTGGCCCGCCACGGTTCCCATACGCGGTCCGCCCTTGTCCGCGCGGGCCGGTTCCAGCCATGGCACGAGCAACGCGGCATACGCGGCATAAGCCGCGCCGCAGCCGAGCAATGCCAAGAGGAAACGGCGGATGGCGATGAGCACCTGCGGCGGATCCTTACGCGATTTGGTACTTCCGAATCAGGTCGTCCCAGCGGCCCTTCGCCTTCAACAGGTCTTCGACCAATTCCCGCACCGCCCCCTGGCCGCCGCCAAGCCGCGTCACGTGCGCCGCCGATTGCCGCACGTCCTCGGCGGCGTCCGCCACGGCAACCCCCAAGCCCACCTGCCGAATCACCGGCAAATCGGTGAGGTCATCGCCGATGTAACACACCTGGGATGGCACTAGCCGCAGGTCGCGGATCACCTCCAACGCGGCCGGCAATTTGTTCTCGAACCCCTGCCGCACAATGTCGATCCCCAACTCGGCCGCCCGCAGTTTCACGATCTGCGAATTCCGCGCGGTCAAAATGCCGAACCGGAAACCGCCACGTTGCCACAACTTCACCCCTAAACCGTCCCGAATATGGAACCGCTTGCTCTCGACGCCCGCATTGTCGAAATACAACCCGCCATCCGTCAAAACGCCGTCGACATCCGACAAAATCAGCTCGATTTGCGGCCCCATTTCCACCAGCGACTTGGATGCGTTGAAAGTCATGATCGACGTCGTTAACCCTTCGAAATGGGAATACCTACTCTCTACGTTGACACCACCGACCA
>JBIKVL010000774.1:0-3113 GCA_044356875.1 Pirellulaceae bacterium
AGCTCTCGCCGTAACCGAGATACGGGTTGATCGCGGAAGCCGCTCCCTGGGTCGCCACATCCGCCCAGTCGCCGCTGACGTCGGACAGGATTTGCGAGGGATTGCGGCCGGCCGCCTGCCCGCGGACGAGTGTTTCCAAGCTGGCCTTGACGCCATCGGCGACGAAATTCACCTTTCCCGCCACCGACTCGGCAAGCACAAATCCCAGGTTGAACCCCGCGACCGCACCGCCCGGTCCGAGCGCCGCGCCAGCCGTGCCCGCCGCCAGTCCGGCCGCGAGTGGCACGGCGAGCCGGGGGATATCCTTGATCAATGACACGAGATTGAAGATGGTGTCCACGAGCGGTTCGCGGCAGGGGTCTTTCGGCTCGCGCGGCGGATTGTCGTTGTTGCCGCCGGGCGGCGTGACGCCGTGCCAACCCGGATGCGTGATGCCCGTGCCGGGATCGGTGGTCACGCTCAAACCGTCCGCCGAAACGGTCGCGGTGCCTTCGATCACCAAACGCCCCGTCGTGTGGTCGAACGAGAGGAAGTTGAGCTGCGTGCCGGGCGCCGCGTTGAAGACGTTAGGGAAAGTCATCGGAGCCGGCACGGTGAAGTTCGCGATGCCCGGCGCTTGCACGGTGATGTCGAACGTGTGTTCAAGCACGCCGGGAGGCAGCATGTCCCGAACCAACTCGGGCGGCACGGTGCTCAAACCGATCTGGCCGCCCATAAGATTCTGTCCGTCCGTTCCAATCATCCGCCCGGGAAGGATTTCAATCCGGAGGAATTGCTGCTGTTCGGCGGTGAGATGCGGCGCCGACTCTGGATTGACGCCGATCGTCGCGCCCGTAGAGGCGTTCACCTGTTGCAGCAAACGGGTTTCCAACCGCGGCAGGTAGGCGCCAAGCTCCTTCTTGTTGGCGGCCCGCGCCGGGTCCGGCTCCATCGCCGCCATCACGGTGTTCACCGCCCCCGGATCAATCCGCAAGTCGAGCACCATTTCCGGGAAATAGATGCCATCCGGCTCGTTGGTCGCCGTCAGGCCGTCGAGCACGAGCTTCACCGTACCCGAGGGAACTTGGCTGAGATTGAAACGGCCATCGGCGCCGGTGACGACCACTTGGTCTTCCAGGCCTAGCAAATAAACCTTCGCCCCGGCAATTGGCAATTTGTAAATGTCGTCGGCGGTCATCAAGACGCCGTCTGGACCGGCCGCCACGTCGTCGGGCGTTCCCGGTTTCAAGTCCGGGCCGGGATCGGCAAGTACGCCCACCAGCGATGTGTTCGCCAAGATGGTGCGGGACACGGTCGTAAAGGTCGACGTAAATAGGCCGCCGGGCGTTCCATTGTTGTCGGCGTCCAAGCGTTGGCCATCGACGGCGCTGATGATCGATCCGTCGACGGTGATGTTCATGCGCATGCCGCCGGGCATGGCGTCGCGGAGAAACAACCAGGCAAAAGTGTTGTCCGAGGACGGGACAATCGTGGCTGGCAAGCGATTGCCCGCCGCGTCGCTCACGAATAGGCTTTGCGAGTTGAGCGTGGCCGGATTGACCGCGCGGGTGAAGTCGACCCGAGGACGGATCGTGACCCCCAATTCGGCCGATCCGTCCGCCGGCCAAACCTTGTCGAGTCGCAAGGCGGGCGGAGCGGCAAGCGACACGGAAACGCTGGATGTCGTCTGGCCGCCCGCCGCATCGATCGCGATCACCTTCAGCGTATGCGCGCCGATCGCCAGCGTCCCGAGGTCCAGTCGTTGCGAGAACCCGCCGTCCGCCGTGAACGGCAGCGGCGCCAGCGGCGAGTCATCGAAAGCGTAACGCAACGATACGAGTGCTGAGCCGGTGCCTGAAGCGGTTCCCCGCAAGATAGCCCCGTCCTGCAGCGTGGCGGCGGCGGCGGGAGCGATGATCGAGACGGCCGGGGCGATCGTGTCCAGCGTGAACGCATAGGCGAAGGTCGCGGCATTTCCCGCCGCGTCGACCGCGCGTAACTCGACCGTGTGCTGGCCATCGCTCGAACCATTGACCGCCAGCGGCACATCGAGCGTGAACTGGCCTATCGCATTGAACGACAGCGGCGCGAAGGCGCCCGCATCGACCCGATAGCTGAGCGACGCGACGCCGGTTAGGTTGTCGAGCACCGTGCCCGTGAGTGTGGGAGCGGCTCGAAAGACAGCGTCCGCGTCCTGCTGGACGACGACCCGTGGCGCGATGACGTCGGCCCGGACTTGGAACGACCGCAGCACTTCTTCGGCCACTTTCCGACCGAGGGCTTGCCCCTCCTGATTGCCGAACTCGAAGTGGATACCGCCGAACACGCGGCTGCGCCCCGCTTCGGTCGCCGCCGCCGAAAAACTGGTGAATTGTCGAGTCACTCCGGAGAGGCCCAACGACGTGGTCGCAAAGGTGGTGTTGTCGCCGAATTTCGCGGCGAGCACCGCGGCCGCGGCGGCGCTGTAGGTGCTATGGCCGGACACGTATTCCGGAAACGCGGGCGTGACCAGCAGCGACGTCCATTCGGCATTGGCTTGCGTGGCCGCGTTGCCGTCCGAGTCCGCTTCGCGGATCGCGGTGATCGGCCGCCACAGATCGTAGGCGAACTTCGCGTCCCAAGCGGCGATTGAAGCGTCGGCGAGCGTCGTGTTCAGTTCGGCGAAGAGCCTTGCGTTTTCAGAGACGCTGTTGCCACTGGCCGCCGCCACGGTGTTGGCGATCCGATTCCAATGTCCCGTCGGCGTATAGGTCCCCGGATTGTCGGCCCAAAAACGCGCGATCTGCGTCTCCTCCGCCGTCCTCGTGGCGCTATCCGATTTGCCCAACGCTTGCACTTCGTTCAGCGCCGTCGCATACGCGGCGCTATCCAAGCTCGGCGGCGCCGCCGGTCGAAACTGGCTCGGGCTGGCCAGCATGAACGGCGTCATCGTGGCCCACTGCGGCAGTTGCGCAGGCGCGAAAACAGGCGCGGTCGGTTGCCACTTGCCGGGGCCGTTCTGAGGCGAGTACGGCTCGAAGTCGTTCCAGCCATCGGATTCGCGCAACGCGATCATCGCATTGCCCGCCGCTTGTCCCACAGCGACCCCTTCAGTTTCGGACGGGCCGTCGGGGATGACGCCCAGTCTGGTCGCG
>JBIKVL010000776.1:0-3111 GCA_044356875.1 Pirellulaceae bacterium
GGTTCATGGTCCAAGCGATGGCCCAGTCCGACTTGTTCGAGCAGTTTTTTGCCGCGTTCGCGGTTTTCCTCGTCGGTCCAATGGTGGTCGCCGTATTCGAGCGGCATCAGGACGTTTTCGAGGGCGCTGGTGCGGGCGAGCAGATTGAAACTCTGGAAGACGAAGCCGATTTTGACGCTCCGCACCGCCGCCAGTTGGTCCGAGCCGTACCGCGATGTCAGCTCGCCGTCGAGCCAGTATTCGCCGGAGGTGGGCGTATCGAGACAGCCGAGGATATTCATCAGCGTCGTTTTGCCCGAACCGGACGCGCCGGTCAAAGCGACAAGATCGCCCGGATGGATTTCCAGGGAGACGCCTTTGAGCACCGGCACCGCCGCCTCGCCCTCGCCGTACGTTTTGCGGATATCGCTGAGGCGGATCAGTGCCATGGCAAGCTGGATTCCCGTCCCGTTCCCTATTCTTTTTTCTTGCCCTGCATCTGGGGCAACAGCGGGTTGACGACGTTCGTTCCGGCCGCGGCGCGGTTTTCACCAACGATGACTTCGGCGCCCTCGGCGAGCGGCGTGCCGCTTCCGGAACCGCTCTCCGAACCCGTCTCGGGAACGATTTCGGTTCGGGTGCCGTCGCTGTCGAGCGCTTTCACGGGGACGGCGCGGACATAACGGCCGTCGCGGACCCACACGGCCGACTTAGGCGGCTTCGCCTCCCGTTGCGACTCGACGATCAATTCCCGCCGCGGTTTCCAATTCAAGGCGGCGTTGGGCACCAGCAGGGCATTGTCGCGCCGCGCGACCTCGAACTTGACATTCGCTGTCAAGTAAGGCAGCAGCTTGTTGCCCTCGTTCTCCACGTCGACGACCACGGTGTAGGTGACGACATTCTGCGTCATCGACGCGTTGAGCCGGATTTGTTTGACTTGGCCGGTGAACGTTTCGTTGGGAAAGGCGTCGACGTTGAACGTCACGCGTTGGCCGGGCGCCAGCCGTCCGATATCGGCCTCGTTCACCGACGCCCAGACCTGCAAGCGTCTCAAATCCTTGGCGATCAGGAAGAGGCTCGGAGCGTTCAAACTGGCGACGACCGTCTGCCCGATATTCACGCGGCGGTCGATGATCACGCCCTTGATCGGCGCGCGGATTGTCGTGTACTGCAGGTTTTGTTGGGCGCGTTTGAGCGTGGCGTCGGCGCTTTGCAGGTCGGCTTCCGCCTCTTCCGCCGCCGCTTTGGCCTTTTCCACCGCGATCTTCGATTGGACAATTGTCGCTTCGTCGGACAAAACGGCCGCGCGGCTCGTGTCGACCGTGGATTGGTGCAGGTCGAACTGTTCGTCCGTGATGACCTTCGTTTCGTACAGGCGGCGGGTGCGGGCGAAGTCGCGATCGGCCAGTTCCAGTTTCGCGCGGGTCTGAGCGAGCACGGCTTCGGAACGGACAACGGCCGACTCGGTCGCTTTGATCTCGGACTGGGCTTGATGCAGCCGCGCCTGCGCTTTGGCGTACATCGCCTTGGCGAGATTCACTTCCTGTTCAAACAACGCCGGATCGATACGGGCGAGCACGGCGCCTTCTTCCACGGGACTGCCGTAATCGATGACTTCGCCGCTGGCCGGATCGCGGCCGAACTCCTGGATTTTGCCCGCCACCTGCGCGCCTACGTCGATCACCTCTTCCGGCTCTAACGTGCCGGTCGCGCTGATCGCCACCCGCAGCTCGCCGCGTTCAATCGAGGCCACTTTGAAGCTACGGGCGTCGCTCGAGCCCCCTGGCCACCATTTCGCGGCCGCTCCCCCAGCCAAACCGCAGGCGGCCGCGCCGACGACAACCCATTTCACGACCCAACTTCGCATGGCCTGTGCTCCGCGCGGGAAATCGCCGGGGGAATTCCCGAGAAACCGCCCTCCGGTCCAACCGCGCGCAACAGGTTGGTCTTGCTTGAATTTCCCTGACGCCCTAATGATAGCAATCCCACTTTCGGAGTGCGAACCCATGCGCAAGCTGACCGTCATCATCACTTGCAAAAACGAACGGCGGAACATCCGGCCGTGCATCGAGTCCGCTCGGCTGATCGCCGACGAACTGCTCGTAGCCGACTCGGGCTCGACCGACGGCACGCTCGATATCGTCGCGGAGATGGGCGGCTGCCGCGTGATCGAACGCGAATATGTCCACTCCGGCGATTTCAAGAATTGGGCGATCCCGCAAGCGACCCATGACTGGGTGTTCATTCTGGACGCCGACGAGCGGGTCACTCCCGAGCTCGCGGCCGAAGTGCGACGGCACTTGGCGGAAGGTCCAGCGCTAGATGGCTACCGCGTGCCGCGATTGAACTACTTCATGGGCTACCCGGTGCGTCGCAGCGGCTGGGGGAATGAAGCGCTGATGCGGTTTTTCCACCGCGACCGCGGACGGTACGTGGGCGACACGGATCACGCCGAGGTGGCGATCGCGACCGGACGGTCGGGACGACTCCGCGAAAGCATGGAACACTTCACCTTTTGGACCTACGAGCAATATCTGCGGAAGTTCGACCGCTACGCGCGATGGCAAGCCGGCGTATGGTACGAACAGGGACGCCAACCGAACTTGTTCAAGCTGTTGTTCAACGCGCCGCTGCGGTTTTTTCGGTGCTACGTCCTGCAACGCGGTTTCCTGGACGGCGTCGTTGGGTTCCAGGTGAGCATGTTGCAGAGCTACTACACCTTCATGAAACAGGCCCGGCTCTGGGAATTGTGTCGCGCCCACCCGCAGCCAGATCCCGAGGCGCAATCGGCGGCGCAATCGGCGGCGCAATCCGAGGCGCAATCCGCAACGAAATCCGCAGCGAGAGCTACTCCTCTTGTCCTGGGCTAACCTGTTTTGCCCCTTCGGGGCAGGTCCATCGCGACCACCGGATTCGTGAGCGCGTTCGTTGAAACGGGGCTCAGTGGTTGAAGGCGAACTCGGCCGAGTTCACCAGAGCCCAGAGAATGTCTTCGGCGGCCTGTCCAGCACCGTCGGTTTGTTCCGATCGCCGCCAGGCGTCCGCGAATCGCGGCAGCTCGTCGGGGTCGGGAAAACGAGACAGCGTCGCGAGGAACAAGATCCGCACACGCTCGTCGACATCCAGCCATGG
>JBIKVL010000777.1:0-3108 GCA_044356875.1 Pirellulaceae bacterium
CGAATAAGGACGTCATAACCCGCAGAGTTTACCGTTGTCGTTTGGAATCAGGGAGTAGGTTTCGGAGGGGGAGCGGCGAACGAGGGGCAGGTCTGCAAGCATTTCTGCAAGCATGTCTGAAAGGACGCCGCGCCCTTGGGAGTGCGGCGCCGACTCGATTCCACCCCCACCCCATCAGCCGAGCCGCGCAAGCGGCCGGTTCGCTTGTCATCAGCCGAACCGCGCGAGCGGCCGGTTTGCTCGTCATCATCCGAACCGCGCGAGCGGCCGGTTTGCTCGTCATCATCCGAACCGCGCGAGCGGCCGGTTCGCTTGTCATCAGCCGAACCGCGCGAGCGGCCGGTTTGCTCGTCATCATCCGAACCGCGCAAGCGGACGGTTTGCTCGTCATCAGCCGAACCGCGCGAGCGGCCGGTTCGCGGGCGCCAACGCGGGACCGCGAAAGAACCGTCCGCCCCCGCCTCGTTCGCCGCGTCATCGCGCGCCGCGACATGGTGGGGCCGCGAAGTCGTATATTGTAAGGCCATTCCACGGAATCGGAGGTCAGCATGCTCAATCAGTCCCAACAGGCTTATTCCCGTGTCGCGCTCGCGGCGGTTCTCTCCCACGCGACGCTGACTTTCTGCCTTCTTTCCGGTTGTGGCGGATCCTCGCAGCCGGTTCCCACCGACGCGGTTTCCAACACTGCGGCAACCGCTGGGAAAACCCTCGCGATTGCCGCTGCGGGCGAGGATGCGCCGTCGCCCGCGCAACCCGCCGCGGAACCGTCCGCGCAATCGGCCGCGGAACCCGCTGCGCAATCGGCCGCGAAATCGTCCGCGGAATCGGCCGCGAAATCGGCCGCGAAATCGGCGGTTCCCAACTTGGGGACACGCAAACGGGGCGTCGACTGGCCGTGTTTTCTCGGACCGACTCGCGACAGCAAGTCGACCGAAACGGGTTTGGTGACGCCGTGGCCGAAGGAGGGGCCGCGGATCGTTTGGCAGCGGCCGCTGGGGGAGGGCTACGGGATTGGCTCGGTGAGCCGCGGACGGTTTCTGCAATTCGACCGGGAAGAGGACGAAGCCGTGCTGCTCTGTCTGAATGCCGAGACCGGCGACGAGCTCTGGCGGTTCGCGTATTCGACGGATTACTCCGATTTGTACGGATACAACGGCGGGCCGCGCGCGTCGCCCGTTGTGGACGACGACCGCGTTTATATCTTTGGCGCCGAGGGTTGGCTGCACTGCCTGTCGCTCGTTGACGGCAGGGTTCGGTGGAAAGTGAACACGTCCCAAAAGTTCTCCGTGGTGCAAAACTTTTTTGGCGTCGGCAGCACGCCTGTCATCGAAGGTGACTTGTTGCTGGCGATGATCGGCGGCAGCCCGCCCGAAGACCAGCAGATTCCTCCAGGACAATTGGACCGCGTGAGCGGCGCGGGGTCGGGAATTGTCGCCTTCGACAAGCGAACGGGCCAAGTGCGATACAGGATCACGGATGAACTGGCGAGCTACGCTTCGTTGCAACTGGCGACGATTGGCGGGCGGCGATGGGCGTTCGCTTTTTGCCGGGGCGGATTGGTCGCGTTCGATCCGTCCACAGGCAAAGTCGACTTCGAATATCCATGGCGAGCGAGGACGCTGGAGAGCGTGAACGCGAGCACGCCGGTGGTGGTGGGCGACGAGGTATTCATTTCCGAAACCTATTCGATCGGCAGTTCGCTGTTGAAGGTCGCGCCGGGCCAACACGAGGTGGTTTGGAGCGACGACGCAGGACGCCGGGAGAAGGCGTTCAAGGCCCACTGGAACACGCCGATTTTCATCGACGGCTACCTGTACGGCTGCAGCGGCCGCAATCCGCCGGACGCCGAACTGCGGTGCATTGAATGGAAGTCGGGCAAAGTGCAATGGTCGGTGCCTACGCAAATCCGTAGCTCGCTGCTCTATGTCGACGGCCATTTCATCAGCATGGGCGAATTCGGTTCGCTCGAATTGATCAAGGTGAATCCCGAGAAGTACGACTTGGTGTCGGAGATCACCTACAAGCGGCCGTCGACCACACCGTTGCCGCCGGGACTGGACGACAGCCAGTTGCTGCGTTCGCCCTGTTGGGCGGCGCCCGTCCTGTCGCATGGCCTGATGTACGTCCGCGGCAATGACCGCTTGGTATGCGTCGAGTTGATCCCCGACTGACACAATCGGCATTCCCGATAAACTCGGGCTACCCGATCAGTTTTTCCCGCGAGGCAGAGGTTCGCGTGTGGGTTGCGCCACGCCGTTCGGGAATCGGCACGACATAATTGCGGGCCAGGCGGAAAAATGGGGGACGGCGTCCATGGGACGGATGATTGGAGTGGTGGAAATTCCGCCAGTGCGGAGCCGGGTGGCGTCGTGGTCGCATTCGCCTCTGCTGTCGCCGCGCCGCTTGGGTGGCCAAACGCTGCTCGGGTGGATCGTGAACCGAGTGCGGCAAGCCGGCGGCTTGGACGATGTCGTGGTTGTCACCGACAGCGGACAACTGGAGATCGCGCAAGCCCGCGCGCCGGCATCCGTGCGGGTCTACGAATATTGGTCTCCCCCGGAAGACCCGGAGCGGCGTGATGGCGGCGGTGTAAGCGGCAGTGTCAGCGGCAGTGTCAGCGGCCATAGTGCCGCGTCCGCAAACCCACGAGGCCTTGACTCGCTCGCCCGGTTCGCCGCTTTGGCTGGCGAACTTTCGGCGTCCGCGATCGTGCGTGTCGTGGCTGGCCATCCCTTTGTCGACCCGCAGTTGATCGAACGGTTGGTGGCCGCCGCCGATCGGCGTTCGGCTTGCGATTACGCGGGTTTCTTGACGGCGACCGGACGACGATCGCTGTACATGAGACTTGGGATGGTCGTGGAATGGGTGGGAGCGACGGCGCTCGAGCAGGCCGCACGCTGCGCGGTGGACGACGACGACCGCCGCGACGCCACTCGCTATGTCCATTCCCATCCGGACCTGTTTCAGTTGCGGTGGATCCCGCTGCCGCCGCCGTTCGACCGACGGGACATCCGGCTGTCCCTGGAACAGCATGAAGATTGGGAGCACGCGCAGGTCATCTTCGAATCGCTCGGCGCCGAAGGGCTTTCCTGGCCGCGCATCGCCACG
>JBIKVL010000778.1:0-3107 GCA_044356875.1 Pirellulaceae bacterium
ACGTTCACCTTGGCCACGCCGCCCGACAGCTTCGCCAGCCGTTCTTCGAGCTTCTCGCGATCGTAGTCGCTGGTCGAATTCTGGATCTCGCGGCGGATCTGATCGATCCGGGCCTTGATGTCCGAGCTCTTGCCAGCGCCTTCGATGATCGTCGTATTATCCTTGTCGATGACGACCTTCTTCGCGCGGCCCAAGTCGGTCAGCGGCAGCGTTTCCAGCTTGACGCCCAGCGACTCGAACACGGCCGTGCCGCCGGTCAGGATGGCGATGTCTTCGAGCATCGCTTTGCGGCGGTCGCCGTAACCAGGCGCCTTAACGGCCACGCACACGAAGGTGCCACGCAGCTTGTTGATCACCAGGGTCGCGAGCGCTTCGCCATCCACTTCCTCGGCGATGATCAACAGCGGCTTGCCCTGTTGGACCACGGCTTCGAGCAGCGGCACCATGTCCTTCACGGTGCTGATCTTCTTCTCGTAGACCAGAATGTAGCAGTCTTCAAGAACCGCTTGCATCGTGTTGGGATTGGTGACGAAGTACGGCGATAGGTAGCCGCGGTCGAACTGCATACCTTCGACCCACTCGACCTCCGTCTTCATGCTCTTGCTCTCGTCGACGGTGATCACGCCGTCCTTGCCGACCTTCTCCATGGCGCCGGCCAGCAGTTCGCCGATCTCGCGGTCGTTGTTGGCCGCGATGGTGGCGACGTTCGCCATCTCCGACTTGTCCTTGATCTTGATCGAGGCCTTGTGGAGCTTTTCGGTGATGTCGGAAACGGCCTTCTCGATGCCCTGCTTCATGTGGATCGGATTGACGCCCGAAACCACGGCGCGGAGCCCTTCGTTGAAGATCGCTTCGGCCAGAACGGTGGCCGTCGTCGTGCCGTCGCCCGCCACGTCGCTCGTCTTGCTGGCGACTTCGCGGACCATCCGGGCACCGATGTTCTCGTACACGTCTTCGAGGTCGACTTCCTTGGCGACGGTGACGCCGTCCTTGGTGACCGTCGGCGAGCCGAAGCTCTTTTGGAGGATGACGTTGCGGCCTTTCGGGCCGAGCGTCACCTTGACGGCCTTGGCGAGCTTCGAAACGCCGCGGCGAATCGCCTCACGGGCTTCCTGGTCAAAAGCGATGATCTTGGGCATGGAAATAAGTCTCCTGATTCGTGAACACTAAAAATGCGGTTCGCGGGCCGGACCGGCATAGAACGCAAATCGAACGGACATCGAACGCGGCAATCGCCAATCCGTTCGTATCGCCCGAGCCGCCCGAGCCGCCAATCCCGCTTAATGGGGTTACTCTTCGATCACCGCCAAAATGTCGTCTTCGCGCATCAGCAACAGTTCCTGCTCGGCGACCTTGAAGGTTTCGCCAGCATAGCTGCTGAAAATGACCCGGTCGCCCGGCTTGATCTGCAGAGCGCCGCGGGTGCCGTCTTCGAGCAACCGGCCTTCGCCGACGCTGACCACCACGCCTCGAGCCGGCTTATCCTTGGCGGAATCGGGGAGCAGAATGCCGCCCGAGGTCTTCTCCTCGGAGCTTTCCCGCTCGACCACCACTCGGTCTCCCAGAGGTTGCAGTTTGATTCCCGCTGCTGGCTTCTTCTTGGACGCCGTCGCCGCCATGAATATCCTCCCCAACTGTGCTACGAACCCCGGTGAATAACCCGTTTCCCAAACAGCCGCCCGTCGCCAAGCCACCACGGCCGGCCGAATCGCGACTGTCAAATGTGCGCTTCAAAACACGCGTGTCACCACTACCAGCAACTGCCGTGCCAGGAACTCGCGGGCAGAACCTAAGTTGCACTCGGCTGGTGGTTTGAGTACAGTAGCCGAGCGTGAATTAGGTGGTTTTGCCGTCGTTTCGCCGGTGGGAATGGCACTCGTACCAGCGCCTCCCCTGGACCGCTGTCAATTTGGCAGCCCTGGCGGGTCAGGTCGCCTCGGCGGGACAGGCCGCCCCGTCGGGACAGGCCCCCAAGCGGGACAGGCAGCCAAGACAGACCCACGAACACCTTGCCGTTCATTCCTTTCCAGCCATCGCCAGCTTCCCGCGACCTGCGGAAAGCCGCGTTCCGGGAATCGTTATGCCAATCAAAGTTGTCTGTTCGTGCGGGGCCGGTTTCGCGGCGCCCGACCAGTACGCGGGCAAAAAGGTGAAGTGCCCGAAATGCGGTGGCGCATTAGCGGTTCCCGCGGCGAATGCGGCGAGTAGTGCGGCGGGAAACACGGGGGGAGGAGCGCGTCCAGCGGGCAGTCGGCCGGCGCAGGCGCCCGCGGCCCCCCCGGTTAACTCGGGAGTCGCCGACCTGTTCGAGCTCGAAGGACTCGCGGGACAAGCCTCGTCCCGATGTTCCAAATGCCAAGCGAGCATGCCGCTGGGAGCCGTCATCTGTGTCGCTTGCGGGTTCAACTCGCAAACCGGCGAGACGGTGTTCACCACCGTCAAACGCACGAAGAGCGACGGTCATGGCAGTGCCGCCGAAACCGTGTTGGCCAAAGCGGCCGAAGAACTGGCCAAAGGGCCGGTTATGGCGAAGGAACAGACCACGGGCGGCGTGCTCGCCGGCTACGTGCTGAGCTTCGGCCTGCTGGTGCTCGCGGTCGTCACCATCGGCTTGGCATACATTGGGTTCATGAAGATTGAATCGAGCGGCAATTCGCAGTACTACGCCGGCATCGTGATGATGGTCGTCGGCAACTTGATGGGGTTCACGGCGGCGATTGTGCTGATCGTGAAGAACTTCAAGTCCGGACTCGTGCATGGCCTGTGCAGCATTTTCATTCCGTTTTACGCTCCGATTTACGGTGCTCTGTCGGGCCATGGATTCTGGGCGTTCCTCATGATCATGGGCATGCTGTTCCAGGGCATCGGCACCGGCATGACCGTTTGGTTTGGCGGTGAAAAGACCGAGGGGCAGTCGCGGCATCTTCCGCGGCCGGCGGCGATGGAAGGCGAGCTCTTGGCGGCTCAGAGCAGCCACCGACGATCGAGCGGTTCGATCGCGCCATCGATCGCGTCATCGATCGCGCCATCGATCGCGTAACAGCCCCCGTCATCGACCCCATCATCGACCCCATCATCGACACCATCATCGACACCATCATCGATCG